>NZ_AP019782.1:3830000-4018824 GCF_019669985.1 Methylogaea oryzae | reverse complement strand
GTCAGGTCTTAGTAAATTTCTCCAAACACCACACCAAAACGGCCAGCCAAGATGAAAAGAACGTACCAGCCCAGCAAAATCCGCCGCGCCAGAACCCACGGTTTCCGCGCCCGCATGAGCACCAAGGGCGGCCGTGCGGTAATCAGCGCCCGCCGCGCCAAAGGCCGCAAGCGTCTGAGCGCCTAACAACCGTGTCGCCGCTGACCGGCGAACATACTCGATTCAGCCGTAGCGACCGCCTGCTCAGCGCAGGGGACTACAGCCGAGTGTTCGCTGGCGCGGCAAGATCGTCCGACCGATACTTCACCGTCCTGGCTCGGCCGAACGATCTGACGCACGCGCGCCTTGGACTCGTAGTGGCAAAAAAAAACATAAAAACCGCCGTGCAACGAAACCGTGTCAAACGTGTCATCCGCGAAGCTTTCCGTTTAGGCAAGCTGGCCATGCCGTCCCACGATCTGGTGGTCATCGTCAAAGCTTCCGCCGCTACGGCGGATAACGCATTGTTGCGCGCAGCCTTGGCGCGAATCTGGTTTCCCTCGACGAGTCATGCGCATCCTGTTGCTGTGGCTAATTAAGGCCTACCGCTACTTCCTTAGTCCGTGGGTCGGCTACCATTGCCGTTTTCACCCCACCTGCTCCTGCTATGCCCTAACCGCCGTCGAGCGTTTTGGCGCAATGCGTGGCCTGTATTTGACCACTCGCCGACTGCTGCGCTGCCACCCGTGGCATCCCGGCGGCCTCGACCCCGTACCCGAAAAGAGCTCAACTCACTATGGATAATTTAAGGTTCGTCCTCTTCATCCTTTTCGCCTTTCTCGTGTACTCGCTCTACGAGGCATGGCAGATAGACTATGGCCCGAAAAATCCCGCCGCCATAGCCGCCGCCGCGGGCACGGCCGCTCCGAACGTTCCGGGCAGCGCACCCAGCGGCGGCGAAGCGGGCGCGGTCTCCGGCCAGCGCATCCGCGTCGCCACCGACCTATTGACTCTGGAACTGGACACCACCGGCGGCGACGTGCGCCTGGTCGACTTGTTGGCCTACGCCCAGGAAAAAGACCACCCGGAAAAGCCGGTACGTCTGATGAGCGACGAACCCAGCCTGCGTTTCATCGCCCAAAGCGGATTCCTCGCCGAAGGCGCCGCGCCCAACCATCAGGCGCAATGGAAAGCCGCCGCCAACGCCTACCGCTTGGCGGACGGCCAGGACACGTTGCGTGTTCCTCTGACCTGGACCGACAAGTCCGGCCTCAGCGTCACCAAAACCTACGTTTTCAAGCGCGGCAGCTATACCGTCGCGGTGGAACACGAGGTGCAAAACCAATCCGACAAATCCTGGCACGCGCGCCAATATGCCCAGCTGCAGCGCAAGCGCCCGGACAAAGGCAGCGAATCCCAGCTGGTGCGCACCTACACCGGCGGCGTCTATTACAACGCCGAGGACAAATACAAGAAGGTCACCTTCGACGACATGGCGGACGACAACCTCAACCGCACCGTCAAGGACGGCTGGTTGGCCATGATCCAGCACTATTTTCTGGCCGCGTGGATTCCGCCGGCCGGCGAAAACAACACCTATTACACCAAGGACCTCGGCGAGCAGCGCTATTTAATCGGCGCCTACACCGCCGACCATGAAGTTCTCCCGGGCGAACGCTATAACACGCAGTTCACGCTGTACGTAGGCCCCAAGATCCAGAAGGATTTGGAAGCCATCGCACCCGGCCTGGAACTGACCGTCGACTTCGGCGTGCTGACCTTTATCGCCAAGCCCATTTTCTGGTTGCTGGATAAATTCCACGGCATCTACAACAACTGGGGCTGGTCCATCATCTCTGTGACCTTCGTCATCAAGCTGATGTTCTTCAAGCTGTCGGAAGCCAGCTACCGCTCCATGGCCAATATGCGCAAATTGCAGCCGCGCCTGAAGATCCTGAAGGATCGCTACGGCGAGGACAAGCAGCGCTACAACCAGGCCATGATGGAGTTGTACCGGGAAGAAAAGGTCAACCCCCTGGGCGGCTGTTTGCCGATCCTGATACAGATCCCGGTATTCATCTCCCTTTACTGGGTATTGGCCGAAAGCGTGGAGTTGCGCCAAGCGCCGTTCCTGTTGTGGCTGACCGATCTGTCCGCCAAGGACCCCTACTTCCTGCTGCCGGTGCTGATGGGCATCAGCATGTATATCCAGCAGAAGCTGAATCCCAGCACCATGGATCCGGTTCAGGAACGCGTGATGAAGATGTTTCCCTTCATTTTCACCATCTTCTTCGCCTTCTTCCCGTCGGGTTTGGTGCTGTACTGGGTGGTGAACAACTCCCTGTCCATCGTCCAGCAGTGGTACATCACCCGACAGATCGAAAAAACCGCGTAACGTTCTGGACCTTCCTTTCGACGACACCATCGCCGCCGTCGCCACGCCGCCAGGTCGCGGCGGGGTGGCCGTGGTTCGTCTATCCGGACGCGACCTGGGCGGCGTTCTTGCCGGCCTGCTGGGCCGGGTTCCCGAGCCCCGCCAGGCAATCTACACGTCTTTCCTAAGCGCCGACGGCGACGCCATCGACCAGGGCATCGCGCTCTATTTTCCCGCCCCCCGCTCCTACACCGGCCAGGACACGCTGGAGCTGCAATGCCACGGCAACCCCTTGATCGCCGACCATTTATTGCGTCGGGCCATGGAGTTGGGCGCAAGACTGGCCAACCCGGGCGAATTCACCCAACGGGCTTTTCTCAACGGCAAGCTGGACTTAGCGCAGGCGGAAGCGGTCGCCGACCTCATTAACGCCACCACCGACCTCGCATTACGTTCGGCCCGTCATTCCCTGGAAGGCGTTTTCTCGCAACAGGTGGACGGCCTCGCGCGAGCCCTTATCCAACTGCGGGTGCAAATCGAAGCGGCGCTGGATTTCTCCGACGAGGACATCGACTATCTCGAAGCCGCCGCCTTGGCGCGGCACATCGAAGCGAATCTCCACGCGCTCGACACGCTACTGGCGCAAACCCGCCAAGGCGTCATACTGCGGGAGGGTTACACGGTCGTTCTCGCCGGCAGGCCCAACAGCGGCAAATCCAGCTTACTGAACGCCTTGAGCGGCCGCGACAGCGCCATCGTCACCGACGTGCCCGGCACCACCCGCGACGTCCTGCGCGAACCGATCCAGATCGACGGCATGCCGTTGCACATCATCGACACCGCAGGCCTGCGCCGAACCGACGATCCGGTGGAACAAGAAGGCGTGCGCCGCGCCAGGAGCCACATGGCCAAGGCCAACCGCATCCTGCACATCGTCGACGCCAGCCACGAAACAGCCGCCGACGCCTCGGCCCTCGACCTCCCGCCGGACATACCCATCACGCGCATCCACAACAAGGTCGACCTGACCCGCTCCCCGCCGGGCATCCGCAGCGAGGGCGACGTCGTGCACATCCACCTCTCCGCGAAAACCGGCGCGGGCATAGACGCGCTCAAGCAGCATCTCAAGCAAGCCGCCAGCTTCCAAGCCGAAGGCGAAGGGCTGTTCATCGCTCGCCGCCGCCACCTCGACGCCTTGACCCGCTGCCGCGACCACTTGGCCGACGCCGTGGCATTAACCGCGGCGGACGGCCCCGAGCTCATCGCCGAACAACTGCGTCTGGCGCATGACGCCCTCGGCGAAATCACCGGCACCGTCAGCGCCGACGACCTGCTGGGCCACATCTTTTCGACCTTTTGCGTGGGTAAGTAATGCCATGAACTATTGCAGCCACTGCGGCGCTCCCGTGCATTATGCGATACCCGACGGCGACAACCGCGAACGGCATATTTGCACCGCCTGCGACACGATCCACTACCTCAATCCAAAGATCGTCGCCGGTTGCATTCCGGTGTGGGAAGACAAGTTGCTGCTATGCCGCCGCGCCATCGAACCCCGCCACGGCCTATGGACGCTGCCGGCGGGGTTCATGGAGCAGGGAGAAACCTTGAGCGACGCCGCGCGCCGGGAAACCAGGGAAGAAGCCAACGCCGAGGTGGAGCTGGACGAGCTGCACACCGTCATCACCCTGCCCCACGTTTCCCACGTACAAATGCTGTTCCGCGCCCGCCTGACCGCGCCGGTGTTTTCGCCGGGGGTAGAAACCCTTGAAACGCAGCTATTCCGTGAAGAGGAGATACCCTGGGACGAGCTGGCCTTCGAAACCATGCGGCGCACCCTGCGGCATTTCTTCGCGGACCGCCGTCGCGGCCTATTCCAACTGCACGTCGAAGATATCCCGCAAGCGCCGCCCAAGGGCGGTTAAACCCGCCCCGACATCCGCCCCGCCCTCAACGCCAGAACGCGAACAGCGATTTGGCCGGCTTCGGCTTCACCGCGCAAAACAGGCCGTAACCGGCCATTTCGTCGCGAAAAATGCGGTATTGGTTAAGCGCCGTGTAGAAATTGCCGCTTTGGGCGGAAGTGCGGAGACGCAGCCACGCCATAATCCGTTGCATGGGGTAAGTCAACAGCGCGGTAACGTACATGCGCCGCGCCGAGGGCAAGGTGTTGGCGCTGATATCGCGATAGCGGATATCCGCGAATCCCGCCTCCTGCAAATGCGCGCGGAAATCCTCCGGCAGCGCCAGGTTCGGGATAGCCCAGCCGTCCAGGCAGATACGAATCACGCGCCACTCGTCTTCGGAATATTCTCGCCTCAAGGCGAAACCGTCGGCCGTAACCAAGCGCCCGCCGGGCTTGAGCACGCGAAAAGCCTCGCGAATAAAGTCCGCCTTGCTCAAGGCGTAACAAACGCTCTCTAATCCCCACACCACGTCGAACGAAGCGTCCGCGAACGGCGTCGCGCAGTAATCGGCCAACTGGAATTCCACCCGGTCGGATACGCCGCGCCGCTTGGCGTTGGCGCGAGCCATCGCCAATTGCTCCGGACTCAAGGTAATGCCGGTCACTTGGGCGCCGCGGTTCTCCGCCAGCCAAATGCTGCTGCCGCCGATGCCGCAACCGGCGTCCAGCACCTTTTCCCCCGGCTGAATGGCGGCGGTATCGGCCAGCAGGCGATTCATGTCGACGAGGGACTGGCTATGGGACTTGGTGTTCTCGTCCCAATAACCGTAGTGGATAGCCAAGTTGTGGGAGTCCAGCCAGGACGTGCGGTAATCCCAATAACACTCCTTGTAATATTGCACGATGTCCTCGTGCAGAGCGATGTCCTGTTTGCTGCGGTAGTCCTTGCCGGGTTCCAGGACGACCGGCGTGTTGGTTTCGGAACGGCTCATGAAGTGTTCGCTAACGGTGGAATAACGCGCTAGTTTACCGGCAAGCGACCGGGGAATTAAGCCGAACTTGCGGAACCGGCCCCGTCGGCGCCATCCCGGCGTTGCAATAGTTCGCCGAACGCAGCCGCCGGCAACGGCTTGGCGAACAGATAGCCCTGTCCGTAATCGCAGCCCGCCGCGGCCAACAGCCGGCGCTGCTCGTCGGTCTCCACCCCTTCCGCCACCACCTTGAGCCCAAGCCTGTGGGCCATGACGACGATGGCCTCGCACAAGGCGATGTCTTCGCCGTCCGGCGCCAAATTACGAACGAACGATTGATCGATCTTCAAATAATCGATATCGAATTTCTTAAGGTAGGACAACGACGAGTAACCGGTACCGAAATCGTCGATGGCGATCTGAAGGCCCGCCTCCCGGAACGCCAGCAGCTTATCGCCGCCGCCTTCCATCAGCAGTCCCTCGGTGATTTCCACCACGATGCTTTCGCCCGGCAAATCCAGCTCCCGCAAAAACTCGATCCACGCCGGGTGCATGTCTTGATCGCTGCGGAATTGCGCCGGCGACTTGTTGACGCTGATCTGGAACGCCGGATCGTGCGCGGCGCGCCACGCCGCCGCTTGGCGCGCCGCCTCGCGAAACACCCAATCGCCGATCTCCACGATGAGTCCCGTCTCCTCGGCGATGGGAATGAACGCCGCGGGGCTGACCAAACCGCAGCGGGGGTTGTGCCAACGAATCAACGCTTCCGCCTTGACCACCCGGCCGTTGGCCATATCCACGATGGGCTGGTAATAGACCTCGAATTGCCCCGCCGAAAGGGCTCCCCGCAAATCCGCCGCCAACTGGCCCCGGATTTTCGCCGCCTCCTGCATGAAGCGGGTGAAATAGCGATAACGGCCGCGTCCCTCGGCTTTGGCCGCGTACATGGCCTGGTCGGCGTTCTTAAGCAGCGTATCCACGTCGTCGGCGTCGTCCGGATAGATGGTGATGCCGAGACTGGCCGACACATACACGCGCTCCTGTCCCAATTGGAACGGTTCCGACAGGGTCCGGAGAATGTCCTGGGCGATCAGGTCGATGCCCGCGACCTTGTCGCAGCCGCCCAAAATCACGGTAAATTCATCGCCGCCCAAACGGGCCACGGTGTCCGACGCCCGCACATCGCCCACCAAACGCCCCGCCACCTGCGTCAGCAACTCGTCTCCCATGGCGTGGCCCAGCGTGTCGTTGACCTCCTTGAAGTGGTCCAGATCAAGGAAAAACAGCACCAAGGGCAGGCCGTCGCGCGCGGCCAGCTTCATTTCCTGCGCCAGCCGGTCCTGGAACATGCGGCGGTTCGGCAGGCCGGTGAGGAAATCGAAATTGGCCTGCTTCCAAATCAACTCGTCCGACGCCTTCTTCTCCGAAATATCGGTGAACAACGCCACCCGGCGATGAATTTCGCCGTCTTCGCCGACGATGGTGTTGATGGTGAGCCATTCCGCGTACAACTCGCCGTTCTTGCGCCGGTTCCAAATCTCCCCCTGCCACTGGCCGGTGGATTGGATCGCCTCCCACATGGCCCGATAAAACGCCGCATCGTGCAGGCCGGAACTGAGAATTTTCGGGTTTTTCCCCAACACCTCCTGCGCCGAGTAACCGGTAACTTGGGTAAAGGCCGGATTGACGGACAGTATCGTTCCCTCCCCGTCGGTCACCACCATGGCTTCGCTGCTGTGCTCGTACACCAACGACGCCAAGCGCATGGATTCCTCCGCCTGCTTGCGCGTGCTGATATCGCGCCAGGTACAGTAGAGCGCCGGAGCATCGTCCAGCGTGAACGCCGACAACGTCACCTCCGCGGGGAACGTGCTGCCGTCCCGGCGGCAATGCGTCCACTCGAACCGATTGATGCCCTCTTCGCGCGCGATGGCCAACATGCGGTCAGCCTTGGTTTGGGAATCCTCCCCGTCAGGTTGTTTCGCCGGCGAAAGCTCGGCCGGGCGGCGACTCAGCACCGTCTCCTTGTCGGGATAATCCAGTATCTCCACAGCGGCCTGGTTGCATTGCACGAACCGTCCGTCCTGAATGATCCACAACGGGTCCGGCGAGGACTCGAACAGGGTACGAAACCGCTGATCGCTCTGCCGCAGCAGCGCATCCGCGCGCTTGCGTTCGCTGATATCGCGGATGAACGCGCAGAACTCCTCCGAGCCGGCCTCGCCGACGGCGGTGATCGCCAATTCGATGAAAAATTCGTGCCCCTGCCGATGCAGCGCGGCCACCTCGATGCGGGTATTGAGGATCGGCCCCACCGCCGTCGCCAAGTAAGTCTCCAATCCCTGGACATGGTCGTCGCGAGCGCCGGGCGGGATGATGGTCTCGTGCAGCAGCCGGCCTACGGCCTCCTCCCGGGTCCAGCCGAAAATCGACTGCGCGTGGTCGTTCCATCCGATGATGCGGCCGGCCGCGTCCATTTGCACCACCGCATCCAGCGCCGTATCGATGATCGCGCGCAGCGTCGCCTCGTGGCGCCGCATCGCCAGCTCCGCCGTTTTACGCTGGGTGATATCCTGCGCGATGCCGCGCATGCGAACCGCATTGCCGTCTCGATCGAATTCCGCCGAGCCGGCCGATCGTATCCAGCGTTCCCTGCCGTCGCTTCCGGTAATTCGATATTCGACCTCGTAGGGTCCGCGGCCTTCGATATGAGCCTGGGTCGCCTCCAGCACCAAGCGCCGGTCGTCCGGATGCACCACGGACAAAAAATCCTTCCAACTCGGATTCACCAGCGGCGGGAAACCCAAAACCTGCGTAACGGCGTCCGACCAAATCTGCCGGCCGAAAACGAGATCCGCCTCCCAAGTGCCGATGCCGCCGTAGACATGGCTCCTGGTCAGCCTTTCCTGGCTCTCCGCCAGCGCCACCTGGACCTGCTTACGTTCCGTCACGTCCTGCACGAAACCGTGCCACAAAACGGAACCGTCCGGCTCGCGAATCGGCATGGACTGAGCTTCCAGCCATACCTCGCCTTTGCGGGGATGGGCGATGCGCCACTCCTCGTGCCAAGCGGTGAGCGAACGGGCCGATTCGCCGATACCGTCCAACAGCCCCGCCACATCGTCGGGGTGCGCTATGGCGAACAGCGCACCGGCATCCTCGGCCACCGATTCCCGCGAAACCCCCATGACGTCCTCCAACGCCTGGCTGGCGAACGGCAAGCTGGTGCTCCCATCGGGCCGCCGGCGAAAGGAATAAATCACGCCCGGGACGCTGGCGGCTATGGCCTGCAGCTGGGTCCGCTCCGCCAAGATTTCCCGCAAGCGCAGCTGCCGCCAATGCAGGCGTAGCAATACGCCCACCACGCCGATGGCCAGCAACGCGAAAACGACGCTGACGACAAACAACCGTTCGATGTCGCCGTAAACCTCGTCGCGGTCGATTTTCGCCACCAACAGCCACGGCGTTCCGCCGACGGGGCGGGCGGCCGCGATCACCGGAACGCCCCGGTGATCGCGGCCCTCGTACACGCCGGGACCGTGCAATATCGCCTGGGCGGCGGGCAACTCGCTTAGAACCAAGGGCAGCCGCAAACTGAGCGGCGGCGCTTGCCCGTGGCGCAGGGTGTTGAGAAACACCACCTCCCCACCCTCGCGCCGAACGATGAGGGTTTCCGCGCTAGCGCTGCGCCGCGGCCAGGATTGCACCAGCGGGAACAGCTCGTCGGCGGGATTCATGGTATAGAACAAATATCCCAGCGGCTCCACCTGTCGCGCATCGCCGTCCCGTATAGCCGCGACGAAATGCATCGCCACCGGCCCCCCCTGGGCTTCCAGATGCAAATCGACGAAAACGGCATCCGTCCGCTCCGCCGCCTGGCGCATCAACTTCGGAAAATCGTCGTCGCTGGAGCCGCCGAGTCCGGTGGAAAGCAACGGCTCCCCGTCGGGGCTGAACAGCGCGATGCCGGCGGCGTGAAAGTCGCGGGAAGTGCGCAAAGTCGCCAAGCGCTGCACCAGACGCCGTTCCATGACGGCATCGGGCGTATGCCGCCATTGGCGCACCGCATCGACGAAAAAAGGCATGCGAGCCAAATCGGCGGCCCGTTGGCGGTGTTCTTCGATCCATTCCGCCGTCTGTTTCGACTTGAATTCCGCCACAGCGTCCAATTCATCGCGCAACTGCGACTTCAGCGTGCCGGATACGTGGTGGAACGTCACTCCGGCCACGCCGACTATCACCCCGCAGAGGGCCAACAGCAGTAGCACCGGCCGCCAACCGACCTTCGGACCTCCTCCCACCGGCCAAAGCCCCGGCACTAACGCGCCTCCACTTTGCTGGCGCCGCAGCGGACGCAGCGGTAGACGGACATCAAGCGCCCCTGGCGCACCTCGAACGGTTTGTTTTTATCCACCTCCCATTTGTGGAAGCCGCTGGCGCATAGCCCACGGCCGGCGTGCTTTTCCGACGCCTTGGGCCGCTTGAAACGTATGACCTCCCCCACGGCTACAGCCAATCCTTGCGGCGGAAATATCCCACCATGCCGATCATGACCACCACCATCACCGTCACCACCGCCGGATAGCCGTATCGCCAACCCAGTTCCGGCATGTTCCAAGGACTGGCGCGGTCGAAATTCATGCCGTACAAGCCGGCGATAAAGGTCAGCGGCATGAACGTGGTGGCGATCACCGTGAGGATGCGCATGTTCTCGTTGAGCCGGTTGCTGACGCTGGAGAGATACACGTCCAACATGCTGGCGGCCATATCGCGGTAAGCTTCCAGCAGCTCCATGATGTGGATGGTGTGGTCGTAGCAGTCGCGCAGATAAAGCTTGATGCCCGGCTGGATGAGGCGATCCTCTTCCCGCAGCAATACGTTCAATACTTCCCGGTGCGGCCACAACATGCGCCGCAGCAACAGCAATTCGCGCTTCAAACGGTGAATGTCGTTGAGTGTGCCCTGGCCGGGGTTTTCCAACAATTCGTCCTCCAGGTCCTCAATGCGCTCGCCCAGGATTTCCAGCAAGGGGAAACCTTCGTCGATCACCACGTCGATGAGGGCGTAGTACAAATAGTCCGCCGTGCGCTGGTTGAAACCGCCGTTGCTCGCACCGCGCAGGCGCCGTCGAATGGGCTCGAATGGGTCGCCCTCGCCCTGGTGGAAACTGATGACCAGCCGCTCCAGCAAAAACAGGCTGACCTGCTCCATGGACAACTCGCCATCGCGCCAAACCGGCCGGCCCATGATGACGAAAAACTGCCCGTCGTACACCTCGGCCTTGGGACGCTGGCCGCTGTTGAGCACGTCCTCCAGCGCCAAACCGTGCAAGCCGAACGCCTCGCCCAAAGCATGCAGCAATTCGGGTTCGGGGGTGCCCTGCACGTGTATCCAACTGGCCTTGCTGTCGGACGTATGGCTGATGCAATCGGCCAAGCTGGCGTCCGGCAGCTCGGTGATGCGGTCCTCGTCGTAGTCCAGCAGCGAAATACGCAACGGCCGCTGTTCGGACGTCCGCGTCACCGCGGTCAGCGTGCCGGGGGTGGTGCCGGGCGGATGATAGCGCTTGGTGAACAATCCCATTTTCAACGGTCCTTGCCTCAGCCGATTTCCGCCAACAAGCGTTCAGCCATGCTCGCCGCCTGCTGGCCGTAGCCGCCGCCGAACAAATTGAGGTGGTTGAGTATGTGGTAAAGGTTGTAAAGGGTCTTGCGCACGGCATACCCCGCATCCAGCGGCCACGCATCCCGATAGGCGGCGTAGAAAGCCGGGCCGAAGCCGCCGAACAATTCCGTCATGGCCAAGTCCGCCTCACGGTCGCCGTAATAACAAGCGGGATCGAAAATCACCGGCCGGCCGTCGGCGTCCGCCGCGTAATTGCCGCCCCATAAATCGCCGTGCAACAGGGAAGGCTGCGGGCGATAACCGCCGAACAAGGCCGGCAAACCGGCGATTAAACGCTCGCCCAGTTGCTGCAAACGACCGCCGTGGCCCTGCTCGGCCGCCAAGCGCAACTGGAATCCCAGCCGCTTATCCGCCCAAAATTCGATCCAATCCTCGCCGGCGGCGTTGGGCTGCGGCGTGGAGCCGATGGTGTTGTCGCGTCCCCAGCCGAAATAAGGCCGGCGGACGCGGTGCAGTTCCGCCAACTGTTCGCCCAGCTTGCGGTCCGCCGCGCCGCCGCCGGAACGCAACTCCAGATATTCCAGCACCAGGAACGCACTGCCGCCGGCCACGCCGTGGCAAACCGCCGTCGGAACCTTAACGGCGCCGCTAGCGGCCAGTTCGGCCAAGCCCTCGGCTTCGGCGGCGAACATATCGGCCAAAGCCCCGTCGTTGAGCTTGACGAAATAATCGCGCTCCTCGCCCCGCAAACGCCAAGCCTGGTTGATGCAACCGCCGCCGGCCGATTGCCGGCCCCTGGCTTTAAAGCGAGGATCGCTGCCGCGTATGGCTTGCTCGATGTCGTTCCACATGATGATCGTTAAGGTTGCGTTATCGCCATTGTATGCTCAAAGCTTCAGCAGAAACGGCGGCCAGCGGCCGACTAGAATTAAACTGTCGCAGCATCATTATCCACACCGAGGGCATGATCATGGCCACACTGACATTCTGGGGCGCGGCGCAACAGGTTACCGGCTCCTGCCATTTGCTGGAAACCAGCCACGGCCGGCTGTTGCTGGATTGCGGCATGTTCCAAGGGGAGCCGGCCACCGAACAGCTCAATCACCGGTCTTTTCCTTTCGACCCCCGCGCCATCGACGCGGTGGTGTTGTCCCATGCTCACCTGGATCACTCGGGCTTGCTGCCCAAGCTGGCAGCGGAGGGCTTCAGCGGACCCGTCTACCTTACCGGCCCCAGCTACGACCTGGTGGAACTGATGTTGAAGGACGCGGCCTTTCTGGAAATGAAGGACACCGTCTGGGAGAACAAGCGCCTGGAACGGGCCGGCAAGCCGCTGGTGGAACCCCTCTATACCCTGGAAGACGTGGAGCGGCTGCTGGGCCAGCGGCAGGCGCTGGATTACGAGCAACCGACCGAAGTGCTGCCCGGCGTCACGCTGCGTTTCCGCCAGGCCGGCCACATTCTCGGCGCCGCCTTTGTCGAACTCACTGTCAACGAAGGCAAACATCCGCGCACCCTGGTGTTTTCCGGCGACCTGGGCAATCGATTTTCCCCCCTCATGCAAGACCCGCAAGCGCCGCCCCACGCGGACATGCTGCTGCTGGAGTCCACCTACGGCGACCGCGATCATCGCTCGCTGAACGATACCCTGGAGGAGTTCCGCTCCATCCTGGCGGCCGCCCACGCCAAAGGCGGCAACGTGCTGATCCCGTCTTTCGCCGTGGGCCGCGCCCAAGACTTGATCTACTGGCTGGGCAAGTTCCACCGGGAAGGCGCGCTGCCGCAGCACAACGTGTTCCTCGACAGCCCCATGGCCATCACCGCCACGGCCATCTACCTGCGCCACCGCAAGCACTTCAACCACGACGACGCCGAATTCGACCGCGCCATCGCCCAGGGCTGGCGGGCGTGGCTGCCGCAGCTGACCTATTCGGAAACCACCGAGGACTCCATGGCCCTCAACCGGGTGGACGGCGGCGCCATCATCATCGCCGGCAGCGGCATGTGCACCGGCGGACGCATCCGCCACCACCTCAAGTACAACCTTTGGAAAAAAGACACCCACGTGGTCATCGCCGGATTCCAGCCCAACGGCACCCTGGGCCGCAAGTTGGTGGACGGTGCCAAGCGGGTCACCATCCTTGGCTCGGAAATCGCCGTGAAAGCCCATATCCACACCCTGGGCGGATTTTCCGCCCATGCCGGCCAAACCCAATTGTTGCAATGGGCCAAGGCTTTCCCCGGCGCGAAGCCGGCGCTGCATCTGGTGCACGGCGAACCGGAAGCCATGCAAACGCTACAACAGCGTTTTGCCGAAACCGATTGGCAGGCGAACATCGCCGCGCCGGGACAGACGGTCAAGCTGTGAGCGCCGGCGGCGTCAAGCGGAAAGCCCCGCCAACGCCTGCCGTAACCATCCTCCCACCACGCCGGCCCAATCGGCCGGCGCGGCGCGGTAAGCAGCCGCCAAAGCCAACAACAAAAATACCGTACCGCTGATGCGGTGCAGCAAAGTCAGGGGCAACCGCTGCAATACCGAGCTGCCGGCCCACACCCCGAGGGCGGAAGTAAAAGCCAAAGCCAAAGTCGCCCCCAGCCAAACCGGCGCGGGCGGTGCGGTGCTGCTGAAGCCGGCCACCGCCAGTTGCGTCTTGTCGCCGAATTCCGCCACCACGATGAGCAGGAAGGTGGTGGCGAACAAGCTGTGGCCGCTCCGCTCCGCCTTCACGCCCTCGTCCTCTTCCTCGTCGTCGCCGATCAGCAGCGCATGGATGCCGAACACGCCGAACAATACCGCCACGGCGCAAGCCACCCACTGTTGCGGCACCCAGGCCGCCACCACCGCACCGAACACCACCGCCGCCAAATTGAGCAGCGCAAACGCCGCAATGGCCCCCAGCAGCACCGGCCAGGGCCGGTAACGGGCCGCCAGGGTCATGCAAACCAACTGGCTTTTGTCGCCGATTTCGGCGGCGGCGATCAGCAGGAAAGCTGTGCCGGTGGTGGTGGACCACTGCAGCAAATCGCCGCCGGACAGCCAGGAAGACGGAAGGAAGGATAAATCCATGGAAAAAATCGGGATCGGTTAGTCCCCCTCACCTTGAAGGGAAAAGCGGGCGAGGGGAACCGGTGGATGGCAGTTCAGCGAATGGCGTTGTCCAGCATCATCATGATGATGAACCCGCCCATGATGGCGAAAGTCGCGGCGCGGGTGTCCTTGCGGGTGTGGATCTCCGGGATGATTTCGTCGCAGATGACGAACAGCATGGCGCCGGCGGCGAATCCCATGCCGAAGGGCAGCAGCGGCTTAAACACCGTCACGGCGGCCACGCCCAGCAAGCCGCCGATGGGCTCTACCAAGCCGGTCAGGGTCGCCACCCACACCGCTTTGCGCCGGTCGTAGCCCAACCCCGCCAAAGGCAGAGCCACCGCCAGCCCTTCCGGAATATTCTGCAAACCGATGGCGATCGCCAGGATGGCGCCGTTGCGCCAGTCTTCCGCGCCAAAGCTCACGCCGACCGCCAACCCTTCCGGAAAATTGTGGATGGTGATGGCGATGACGAACAGCCAGATCTTGCGCAGGGAACGGCTGCGTTCCGGCGGCACCATGACACCGACGTGGTCGTGGGGCAACCACTGGTCGGCATAGTGCAAAAACAAAATGCCGATCATCATGCCGAACGCCATGGCGTAAATGCCCTTGCCCGGCCACAGCAGATTGCCGTAGTCGATACCCGGCACCACCAGGGAAAACGCCGTGGCCGCCAACATCACGCCGGCCGCGCCGCCCAGCATGATGCTGAGCAATTTGTCGGAAATTTCCTTGAAGAACAGCGTCGGCAGAGCGCCCAAGCCGGTGGCAGAGCCCGCCAGCAAGCTGGCGATCAAGCCCAGCAGCACCATGCGGTTGTACGCATACATCAAGCCGAAAACAAACAACACCGCCGTCGTCGCCGCCGCGATAGCCACCACCTTTTGCCGATCCTCCGGCAGGCTGCGGAAAGCCTTGTATGCGGGGTGCCGATGCAATGCGGATTGCGAATGCTTAATCAGGCGATGGGCTTTATCGTAAAGCTCGGGCAGTGACATGGCCGATCCTTATAAACGTTGAGGAAATATCCAAGGAGCTTAGCACCACAACTCCCGTGGCGGAATATCGGGACACGCGAACCATAACGCCCTGGTCTATGATGTGCGCCATCCCCTTCGCGAAGGACGCCATGGAACTCCTGCACGACGCCGCCAAGCTGTTGCTGCCCTTGGTCATCATCATGGATCCCCTGGGCAACCTGACGTTTTTCCTGCTGTTCACCCAGGATCAGGACGACCCCACCCGCCGCCGCACCGCCCTCATCGCCGCGGCCGGCGCCGGCGCGATCCTGCTGTTGTTCAGCTTCAGCGGCGAAGCGCTGCTGCAATTCTTCGCCATCGGCCTACCCGCCTTCCAGCTGTCCGGCGGCCTCATCCTGTTGATTCACGCCCTGCAAATGCTGCATCTGATTCCCCAGGGCATCAAAACCACCAGCGAAGAGCAGGAAGAAGGCATCGCCAAGGAAAACGTCGGCTTGGTGCCCCTGGCAACGCCCCTGCTGGCCGGCCCTGGCGCCGTCACCGCCGTGCTGGTATGGCGCCAACAGGCGGCGGAATTCCACGATTTGGTATTACTGAACGGCGCGATCATAGCGGCCTGTATCCTGACCTATTTAGTTTTCGCCTCGGCCCGCCGCCTGCGCGAACTGTTGGGCGTCGGCGGCATCCGCGTCGCCACCCGCTTGATGGGATTGTTGCTGGCGGTAATCGCCGTGCAGTTCATGGTGAATGGGGTACAGGCGCTGCGCTAGCCGCTGCAATGAAAAAGGCCAGCCCGAAGGCTGGCCTTTCGTCCGCGCAGTCGAACCAGGCTCAATCGTCCAACTGCTGGATGCCGTCCAGAAACCAAGTGGGCTGGCGGCTGGCCTTGGAGCGGATGAAGTGCCACACCTCGCGCACCTGCTTGGGCCTTTCGTCGTCGCTTTCGCGCATCAGCACGTCGAACAACACGGAAGCTTCCCGGTCGTTATCCCGCTCGCGCACTTCCAGCAACTCGGCTTCCAGTTTCAACAACTCCGTGCGGTTTTCTCCTTGCCGGGCACGGTATTGATCCTGGATTTCGGCAAACACCCTATCGGTAGCCAAACCGCGGATTTCAGCCAAATCGCCCTGGTCCCAGGAAGTTTGCAAATGGCGATAAGCGGATTTGGCGCCTTCCAAAAATCCCGCCGCATCGAAATCGGCCGGAACGGACGGCTTGGCGCTGGCGGCGCTGTAAACCGACGCTTCGGCGGGCCCCTTGCGGGACAAAATATCCGTATCGAAACCGGCCGGGCCGCCGCCCTCGTCGACTTGGCGCTGATAGCCGGCCACCGGCTGCGGCTGACCGCGGCGCGCGGCGAGCAATTTGAAAGCCAGGAACGCCAGGCCGCCGAACAGCAGGATATCCAGCGGGTTGATGCCGTGGAACCCGCCGCCGAACAGCATCGCCCCCAACAGTCCGCCCATGGCAAGTCCGCCGAGCATGCCCATCAGGCCGCTGCGCTTGCCCGCCGCTTGAGCGGGATTAGGCGCCGGCGCGGCCGTAGGCGCCGTATGCTGCGGCGCGGGGCTAGCGGCCGGCGCTTCGGCGGGACGCTTGTACGGCATGTTGTAAGAAGGTTTGCTGCCGAACGACTTACCGCCGCCGAAGCGCGCGGCTTCCGCGGTTCCGGTCAACGCCAGTATCGAAGACACGGTCAAGGCGATGATAAAAAACTTTAATTTGTTGCTCATAGGACTTCGCTCAATAATGACAATAGGCAACGAAAGGCCACTCTACACCAATGCGCAGCCGAATGTCACCGCAGGCCACCCCCTGTCGTATCGGCCCAGACTGCCTTCCCAACACCGTCCCGATTGCGCCTTGACAAGCCGTGGAGCGTCCAGCAGAGTTGTTTAACATAGGCCATGGCATTCCGACCGTCGCGGCAAACGAGGCGTAATTATTCGCCGTTCACCGGTCGGCACAAATCCGCTAGTCAAGCATGAACACAATCGTTGGCGTCATCGTACTCTTCGGCAGCATCATCGGCGGTTTTATCGGCGAAGGCGGCAACCTGCTCGCGGTCGTCCAGCCCTACGAAGTATTGATCATCGGCGGAGCTGCCGGCGGCGCTTTCATCGTCACGAACCCGTTTTACATCATTAAACAGGTGATGGGTAAGTTGGGGGTGTTGATCAAAGGTTCCAAGTACAAGAAACAACTTTACATGGACAGCCTGGCCATGCTGTTCGAGTTGCTGAACAAAGCCCGCATGCAAGGCCTGCTGGCCCTGGAGTCGGACATCGAAGACCCGGCCAACAGCCCTATTTTCACTAAATACCCCCAGCTGACCTCCGACCACCATATTCTGGATTTCATTTCGGACTATTTGCGCTTGATGGTGTCCGGCACCATGAACCCCATCGAAATCGAGAGCTTGATGGACGTGGAACTGGAAACCCACCACCACGAATCGGCGCTTCCTTCGGAAGCCTTGGGCAAGGTGGCCGACGGCCTGCCCGCCTTCGGCATCGTGGCGGCCGTGCTGGGCATCGTGATCACGATGGGCTCCCTCGGCGGCGACACCGCATCCATCGGCCACCACGTCGCGGCCGCCTTGGTGGGAACTTTCATGGGCATTTTGCTGGCTTACGGCGTTTTTGCCCCAATGGCCGGCGCGCTAGGGCACGAGGCGCGGGAAGAAGGCCAGTATTTCATCTGCCTGAAAACCACGATCCTGGCTTCGCTGCAGGGCTACGCACCGCAAATCGCCATCGAGTTCGGCCGCAAAACCATTTACGCTTCGGAACGGCCCGGATTCCTCGAGTTGGAGGAATACGTGAAAAACGCCAAAGCCTCTTCCTCCGCTTCATCCTGACATAAAGGCAGCCCGTGGAAGGCCAACCGATAGTCGTAAAACGCGTCAAAAAAGTCGTCCACGGCGCCCATGGAGGATCCTGGAAAGTCGCCTTCGCCGACTTCGTCACCGCGCTGATGGCCTTTTTCATGGTGATGTGGCTGACCAGCTCCACCACGCCGGAACAAAAGGCGGCCATCTCCAAATATTTCAACGATCCTTACGGCGTCGGCTCCAACACCGCCGCCGGCGAAGGCGCCGGCGGCGCGAGCACCAATATGATTCCCGCCAGCGGCCAATTGGGCACCGCGAGCAGCGTCATCCAACTGGAAGCCGCCAAAGAAAACCCCGACGACACCGAGACGCCCAACGAAACCATGGCGAAGGCGATCGAGCAACAGCGGCTGGAGGAATTGAAAAGCGAGCTGCAAAACGAAATTCGCGCCAGCCAAGCCTTAGCGCCGTTCAAGGATCAATTGCTCATCGACATTACGCCGGAAGGGTTGCGCATACAAATCGTCGATAAAGAAAACCGCCCCATGTTCGCGATGGGCAGTTCCACGCTGGAGTCGTACACCCGCGCCATACTTCGTGAGCTGGCCGGCACCATCGCCAAAGTACCCAACCGCATCAGCATCAGCGGCCATACCGACTCGACGCCTTTCCTTTCCAATGCGGGCTACAGCAACTGGGAACTGTCGTCCGATCGGGCCAACGCGGCGCGGCGGGAATTATTGAGCGGCGGCTTGCCGGAAAACAAAGTCGCCCGCGTCGTCGGCGTGTCTTCCTCCATTCCTTACGACAAAACCAACTCGCTCAATCCCATCAACCGGCGCATCAACATCATCGTCATGACCAAGGAAGCGGAAGAAGCCGCCTTGAAAAGCGAAGAAGCCACCGCGCCAAAGCGCCAATAACAACGGCTACCGAAAATACGCTGAAAAACAAAGGGGGAAGCGGTTAGCCGCTTCCCCCTTCGTCGTTTAAGGCGATTCGCCCCGCGCTTAGTCGATCACGTTGTGGCCGCGCTTGCGCATGCAAGTTCTGTAGGCGTTCTTGTAATCCTCGTCGGAACTAACGCCTTTGTAGGCGCCGCCGCCGATACCGCCCGCCGCCGCACCCAAAGCTGCGCCGGTGCCCGGGCTGCCCACGACAGCCCCCATGGCCGCACCGGCGGCGGCGCCGACCAAACCGCCCACCGCCGCACCGGTGGCCGTGCTTTTCACGCCGCCGCCAGACGCTTGTTTGGCCAACGCCTTGCAGTCCTGCATATCACCGGTGAGATGTTGCGCATTGGGATCGTTATACGTATCCACCGTCGGCGTATACCCGCCATATTCGGCGCAACCGGTCACACCCAACGCGGCTACAGCCACGATCACCGTAGAACACTTTCTTAACATGGTTGCTTACCTCTTAGCTCTAGGACAAAAAACGGTCGTTCTTAAGCATTGCCAAAAACGACACACAATGCAAGCCGTCTGGAGCCTGTTGAAAACAGGTCGTCAACGGCGTGTATAAACGCTTGGACAAAACATTGGACGGTTCCATGAACACTTCGTCCACAGTCCTCCACAGACTTGTGCACAACTTTGCGACAGCGTCACAAGCCTTGTCTCATCTAGCCTCCAACGGTCTGTGCACAGAATGGGGCTTCCTTAATCAATATAAAATTTCTTTGAAAGTATTTACATTGATTAAGCGCTCATTTTTCGCAAGGTCTTTCCCTCGACCGCCGATTCCACTCGTTTAGTCGAAAAATAAGCTTGAAATTTTTCCGGGATTTTTTTCCAGCGCCCGATGGTAGAAATTCCGTCGCCAGCAATGCCTCTCATGCGGAACCGAAAAATGGTCGGAAATCCTGTTGAGAAAACGCCGTTTTACCTGTGTATCGACCGCCTGAAATCGCTTGCCGGTGTTTTCCGCACAAAGAATCCACACCCTTCCACAACTTTATGCACAGCTTTGCACGCCAGCTGCAGGAAGCGTGGTTCTAAGAACCGAAGGCGATCATACACAGGAGGCGCTTTGCCTTATAAATATAAAAATTCTCTAAAACCATTTAAATTTATTTAAGCCGCCGGACCTTGATCCTCAGCGCTTCCAGCAAGCCGGATCCGCTTTCCCCGCCATACCGCAAGCGCAGATAAATGTCAGTAATTTCATGTGCTTGGCTAGCAAGCCGCGGCAAGTGTCGCGCTATCCTGGCGGCGTAGGCTTGCGGGCCTTCGCTGGAACGACGGGGCAGCCCCAGGCGATCCAGCTTTTTGCAAAAGCGTTGATAACTGCGCAGAGCGGGATCCCGTGTTTGCAGGCGCTCGCTTCGCCATAAGCTCCAAGCGAAAGGGGCGGAAACGCCCAATAGCGCCAGAGACAGCCAGCCGAGCGTCTTCGGCCAATGGCCGCCGTTCAGCCATTGCAGCGCTTTTTCGCGGGCGTTGTGGTCGTAGCCCAGCACCCAGCGATGCCAGCCGTGATCCACATTGGCCCAAAGGGTTTTGGCCGGAAGCACCCATGGCGCCAGGGAGAAGCCGTTGGAATCCGATTCCACGCCGCGTCCGCCATCGACCGAGACGACTTCCGCGACCACCGGTCTTTCCACCCTTTCCGGCGCCACGGCGGCGGTGGGATCCACTCGCACCCAACCGCTACCGTTCAACCAGACTTCGGCCCAGGCGTGAGCATCGCTTTGCCTGACTTCGAGGAACTCCCCCACATCGTTCCACAACCCGCCTTGATAACCGGTAACCACGCGGGCCGGTATGCCGGCTAGGCGCATCAGTACCGCGAATGACGTGGCGTAGTGTTCGCAAAAGCCGCGCCGCGTTTCCAGCAGGAAGCGCTCCACCGGCCGCTCGGTCAACAGCGGAGGATGTAAGGTGTAATGGAAGTCGTTGTCGTGAAAATACGCCAAGGCTTGTCGAACCACCTGGGCGTCGTCGCGGCCTTCGCGCCACTGGGCGACCAGACGATGCAGCGCTTCCGAGCTTTCCTTGGGCAATTGCAGTCCCAGGCGTTTTTCGGCGGCACTCAATTCCGGGTAGCGAAAGTCCGTATAGGAACGCAAGCGCAGCAAGCGCCGGTCGTTGACGGGATTTTTGGCGAGCAGCACGAAGTCGCCGCTCAAATGGCCATCGGCAGGGAATTGCTGCGGCAGATCCAAGGCCAGCAGCCAGTTGCGGCCATGGGGTTCCAGCACCACGGAATAATCCACAGCCGTTCCGGAATAGGCTGCCGCCGCATTGGACAGCGGCGGAAGTTCGCGCATTTCCCAGCGACGCCCGTCGGTCCACCAAAATACCGGGCCGCGCCAGTACAGGCGGTTTTGCGGCGGCGGAGCGCCGTTGAAATTGACTCGGAAAGCCACCGCGTCGGATAGCCCCAGCTGGTTGATGCTGCCCGGTTCCAGTCGATCGCTCAATCCGCTGGTGGCGGTTTTGTCCTGGGGCAGGTTCCACAACGGCCCCGGCAAGCGCGGCGCCAGCACGAACAGCAGCGCGGCCAGTGGCAGAGCCTGCGCCGCCAACGCGGCGCTTTGGCGCAACCGTAGCGGCAACGGCACGGCGGCTTTGCCGCAATGCATGCCGATCAATACGGCCGTCAGCATAACGACCACGGCCACCAAGTAGGCGGCCATGGGAATGGCTTGGCTGAACAGGAACTGGGTCAGGGCCAATAAATAAGCCGCTGCGACAACCACGTACCAATCCCGGCGATCATGCATTTCGAGCAATTTGAGCCCGACGCCGGCCAACAACAACGCGGAACCGGCGCTTTTGCCGAAGATACCGCCGGACTGTTGCCAAACCATCGCTGCGGCGGCCAGGGCCGCGCTTATCAGCAGTTTTTTGCCCGGCAGCAGCGCCGGCCGGTCAATGGCCAGGTAGCGATAGGCCAGCATGAGGTAAAACAGCGCCACCGGCCCGTAGGCCAAATTGGCGGCGTGGGGTAGCCCGGCTAAAGCCAGCGCCGCAATGAGCTCCCGCATTTGGGACGCCGGCGGGATGCGCTTGGGCTCGTTCATCGTTGGAATAGCGCCAGAGCTTCCAGGCAGGCGGCTTGGTGGGCGAGGCCGCGATCCGGCGATATTTCCCGGTTTGGCAGGCGCAAGCCGTAAACCTGGCCGCTATGTTCCGCGTCCAGCACCCAGCGGCATAGACGGCTGAGCTTGGCCTCCACGCCGTCGTCCGTCGCCGCATTCCAATCCAGCCAAAGTTGTTTCTGTCCGCCGTGGCGGTAAACGCGCGTCAGCATGCCGCGACCTTGGGCGTAGCTTTTCCAATGCACGCGTTTCGGAGCATCGCCCGCTTGATAGGCGCGAAAGCCGCTGAAATCGTCCCCACCGTCGTTGCTGCCGGGATCGTCCCCGCCCGATGCAAACGGCAGTGGCTCGGCGGTGGAAGCGGGCGCGGGATATACCAAGCCGTTCCAGTCGAAGGCGAGGCGGCTCCAAACGCGGAACAGTCCCAACGGATAACGGCTTTCCACCACCACAGCGCCTGGATTGCACCGCCCCCTTTGCCGGGGGCGCAGGGTCAGCACCACGGCGTCATCGCCTGCCGGCAACGACAGTTCTTGGCTTACGCCTTCTTTAAAGCCGATTTGCAACGCGAAGCGGGGGCGTTGTCGGGAATCGCCGAGCAGCAGGGTGAACGGCAGTTCTTCTCCTAGAAACGCCGCGCCGGCTTTGCCGGGCTTAAGAACCAGGCCCGCCAGATTGCGCTGGCCATGGACCGCCGAGATCAGCGCCATGGCGGCCAGCAGAAAAGCCAGCAGGAAACTGAGGTTGTTGTTGTAGTTGGTGGCGACTAGCAGGAATAGCAGGATCAGGCCGGCGAAGCTCCAGCCCCAACGGTTGGGAAAGACGTAGATATTGCGCTGGCCCAGCGTCAGCGGCGCGGAAGACGGCTTGCGGCGGCGGGCGAATGGATACCGTGGCAACCGCACCGGAACCGCCTAGGGGATGGCGACGTTTTCCAGCAGCGGAGCCACCCTGTCCGCCGCCGAGCCGCCGTAACCCTTGCTGCGGCGCAGGCGGTGGCCGGCGACGGCTGGCAACAAGGTTTGCAAGTCCTCCGGCAGCACCATGTCGCGTTTCTCCAAAAACGCCCAGGCGCGCGCCGCCGCCAGCAGCGCCAAGCCGGCGCGCGGCGAAAGTCCGTATTCGTACTCGCCGCTGTGGCGGGTGTAGCTTATCAGCGCCTGCAGATAGTCCAGCAGCGCGTCGGATACGTGGATCGCGGCGGCGGCCTCTTGCAAGCCGGTCAGTTGTTCCGGCCCCATGCAAGGCGGCGTGTGCCGCAACAAACTGCGGCGATCTTCGCCTTTCAACAGGGCGCGCTCGGCGCTTTGGTCGGGAAACCCGAGGCCGATGCACATGAGGAAGCGATCCAGCTGGGATTCCGGTAAGGGGAACGTGCCGATCTGCGACAGCGGATTTTGCGTGGCGATAACGAAAAACGGCGTGGGCAAGGGATAAGTGCAGCGCTCCACCGTCACTTGCTTTTCCTCCATGGCCTCCAGCAGGGCGCTTTGCGACTTGGGCGTGGCGCGGTTGATTTCGTCCGCCAGCAGCACTTGGCTGAACACCGCGCCGGGGTGGAAAGTGAAGGTCTGCTTGGCCGCGTCGAAGACGGTGCTGCCGAGAATGTCGGCCGGCAACAGGTCGCTGGTGAATTGCACCCTTTGGTATTGCAGCCCGAGCAAATGGGCCAGGCTGTGGGCCAGGGTGGTCTTGCCGACGCCGGGCACGTCCTCGATGAGCAAATGGCCGCGGGCCAGCAGGCAACACATGGCCAGCTTGATCTGGGCCGGCTTGCCCAGCACGATACGGCCGGCAGCGGAGAAGAAGGAATCGAGCAGGCTGTGCATGGCGTCGTGAGTCGATAAGGGCGACTATGGTAGAGTAATACTAGCGAATTCGCGGGCATCCGACCCGGATCCACCCCTCTCTTCCCGGAACACCAAGCCGTATATGCAGTACCCCACCCCATACGATGTCATCGTGGTCGGCGGCGGCCACGCCGGCGCCGAAGCGGCGCTGGCCGCCGCGCGCAGCGGCGCTAAGACCCTGCTGCTGACGCAGAACATCGAAACCCTGGGCCAGATGAGCTGCAACCCGGCCATCGGCGGCATTGGCAAGGGACACCTGGTCAAGGAAATAGACGCCCTCGGCGGCCTCATGGCCCGCGCCATCGACCAGGCCGGCATCCAATTCCGCATTCTCAACGCCAGCAAAGGTCCGGCGGTGCGCGCCACCCGCGCCCAGGCCGACCGCACCCTGTACAAGAAAGCGGTGCGTCACGCCCTGGAAAACCATCCCAACCTCACCCTGTTCCAGCAATCGGTGCGCGACCTGTTGGTGGAAAACCAGCGCGCCGTCGGCGTGGTGACCGATATGGGGCTGAGTTTCCGCGCGCGCGGCGTGGTGCTGACGGTGGGCACTTTCCTGGGCGGCCGCATCCACGTCGGCCTGGAAAACTACGAAGGCGGCCGGGCCGGCGACCCGCCCGCCAATCGCCTGTCCAGCCGCTTGCGGGAACTGGCCTTGCGCGTCGGACGCCTGAAAACCGGTACGCCGCCCCGCATCGACGGCCGCAGCATCGACTTTTCCGTGATGCAGGAGCAAGAAGGCGACAACCCGACCCCGGTGTTTTCCTTCCTCGGCTCGGCCGACGAACATCCGCGCCAAGTGTGCTGCTACATCACCCGCACCAACGAGCGCACCCACGACATTATCCGCGGCGGCCTAGATAGGTCTCCCATGTATTCCGGCGTCATCGAAGGGGTGGGGCCGCGCTATTGCCCGTCCATCGAGGACAAGGTGGTGCGCTTTGCCGAGCGCGATTCCCACCAGATTTTCGTCGAGCCGGAGGGGCTGGATACCCACGAGTTCTATCCCAACGGCATTTCCACCAGCCTGCCCTTCGACGTACAGATCGAACTGGTGCGATCCGTCCGCGGCTTCGAAAACGCCCATATCGTCCGGCCCGGCTACGCCATCGAATACGATTTTTTCGACCCGCGCGACTTGCGGGCTTCCCTGGAGCACAAGCACATGGAAGGCCTGTTCCTGGCCGGCCAGATCAACGGCACCACCGGCTACGAGGAAGCCGCCGCCCAGGGGCTGCTGGCCGGTCTCAATGCGGCGCGACTGGCTAAAGACCTGGAGCCCTGGTCGCCCCACCGCGACGAAGCCTATCTGGGGGTGATGGTGGACGACCTTATCACCAGCGGAACCCAGGAACCCTACCGCATGTTCACCAGCCGCGCCGAATATCGGTTGCTGCTGCGCGAGGACAACGCCGACCTGCGATTGACGGAAAAAGGCCGCGAACTGGGCTTGGTGGACGATGCCCGCTGGGCGGCTTTCAGTCGCAAGCGCGACGCCATCGAGAGTTTGGGCAAAGAGCTGGGCGCCAGCTGGATGCAGCCCAACAGCGAGCAGGCCGCCCAGTTGAATCAGCAATTGACCACCCCCTTGCAGCGGGAGGCCACTTTGCTGGATCTGCTGCGCCGGCCGGAAGTGAGCATAAGCCAGCTGGCGCCGTTCGCGCCGGCCCTGGCCGGGGAAAGCGACGACAAGGTTCTGGAGCAGGTGGAAATCCAGGCTAAATACGCCGGCTACATCGAACGCCAGCGCACCGAGATCGACCGCTCGCGCCGCTACGAGGACATTCGCCTGCCCGAAGCGGCCGAGTACGCCAACGTACTGGGGCTTTCCAACGAAGTGCGGGAAAAATTGCGCAATCAATGCCCGGAGACCCTGGGCCAGGCGGCGCGCATCCCCGGCGTTACCCCGGCGGCCATATCGTTGCTGCTGGTGCATTTAAAAAAGAAAAGCGCCTGACATGGCATCGACGGAGTTGAAGCAGCCGCTGGAGCAGGGATTGGCGGAACTGGGCATCGCCTTAAGCGCCGACCAAGTGGAACGCCTGCTGGCCTACGGCGCTTTGCTGGTCAAATGGAACAAGACCTACAACCTTACCGCCAAGGACCGCCCGGAAGACATCCTGCGGCTGCACCTGCTGGACAGCCTGGCCGTTTTGCCCTATCTGGAGGGGACGGACATCGCCGACATCGGCACCGGCGGCGGCACTCCGGGACTGCCTTTGGCCATCGCGGCGCCGGAGCGGCGTTTCGTGCTGTTGGACAGCAGCGCCAAAAAAATCCGCTTCGTGCGCCAGGCCCTGTTGGAGCTGGGCTTGCATAACGGCGCGGCGGTTGCCAGCCGGGTAGAGGATTTCAGTTTTGCCGGGGGATTCGATACCATAATTTCCCGAGCATTCGCTTCCACCCCCGATTTCATCGCCAAAACCCGCCACCTGGCGAAGCCCGGCGGCCAATGGCTAGCCATGAAAGGCCGTTCGCCCGAGGACGAACTGAAGGGGTTGCCGTGCTCTTGGCGCATGGAACCCTTGCACGTGCCGGGCTTGGCGGCGGAACGCTGCGTGGTTTGCATCAAAAACAGCGGCTAATCGTAGGACAGCAGCGAAAATCATGGGAAAAATCATCGCGGTCACCAATCAAAAGGGTGGCGTCGGCAAGACCACCACCAGCGTCAACCTGGCGGCGTCCCTGGCCGCCACCAAGCGCCGCGTGCTGCTGATCGATCTGGATCCGCAAGGCAACGCCACCATGGGTTGCGGCGTGGACAAAAGCAAGCTGGAGCAATCCTCCTGCAATTTGCTGCTGGGGGAAAGCGAACCGCAGGGCGTCATCCAAACCCTGCCGGATTTGGGATTCGATCTGGTGCCGGGCAACGCCGATTTGACCGCGGCGGAAGTGGAGCTGATGCAGGCCATCCAGCGTGAAAAGCGCCTGGCCGTCGCTTTGGCATCCTGCCGGGACAATTACGACTACCTGCTGATCGACTGTCCGCCGTCGTTGAACATGCTCACCTTGAACGCCATGGCGGCCGCCGATACGGTGTTGATTCCCATGCAGTGCGAGTATTACGCGCTGGAAGGGCTATCCGCGCTGATGGACACCCTCAAGAAAATCCGCAAATGGGTGAACCCGGAACTGTCCCTGGAAGGCCTGTTGCGCACCATGTACGATCCCCGCAGTCGTTTGGCGCGGGAGGTTTCGGAGCAGTTGTTGGCGCATTTTCCGGACAAAGTGTTTCGTACGGTGATTCCCCGCAACATCCGTCTGGCCGAAGCGCCCAGCCATGGCTTGCCGGTACTGCAGTACGACCGCACCTCCAGCGGCGCCTTGGCCTATTTGGCGCTGGCCTCGGAACTGGCGCGGCGCAACCCCAGCCCCGGCAAGGCCGCTGCGCCGCGGGACAACTAAGGCTTTTGCAAGCCGAGATCGATCAACTTCGTCACTAAAGGTATCGCGTGAAAACACGTCTTGGTCGCGGACTGGACGCCTTGTTGGGCGGATTGGAAGAAAACGAGGAAGGCGCGGTAGCCGCCGCCGCCGATAGTTTCCATACCCTGGCCATCGAACAACTGCAGCCCGGTCGTTTCCAGCCGCGCAAGGACATGGATCCGGTTCGCTTGCAGGAATTGGCCGATTCCATCAAGGCCCAAGGCGTGGTGCAGCCGGTGGTGGTGCGCCCGGTCGACGGCGGACGCTACGAAATCATTGCCGGCGAACGCCGTTGGCGCGCCGCGCAACTGGCCGGCATGCACGACGTGCCGGTGGTGGTGCGAAAAATCAACGACCAGGCCGCCTTGGCCATGGCGCTTATCGAAAACATCCAGCGGGAAGACCTTAATCCGCTGGAAGAGGCCGAGGCATTGCAGCGCCTTATCGCCGAATTCGGCCTCACCCACCAGCAAACCGCCGAAGCGGTAGGAAAATCCCGTACCGCTGTGACCAATTTGCTGCGCCTCAACGAACTGCAACCGCGCTTGAAAAGCCTGCTGGGCACCGGCGCCATCGATATGGGGCATGCGCGCGCTTTGTTGGGTTTGCACGGGGAACTGCAAGTGACGGCCGCCGAGCAGGTAGTGGCCCGTGAGCTGACCGTGCGAGCCACGGAAGAATTGGTTCGGAAATTGCAAAAGGAGGATCGCGAGGTGCGTAAGAAGCCCGCCGCTGACCCCGATGTGAGGCACCTGCAGAATCGCTTGTCGGAAACGTTGGGCGCCCCGGTGAGCATCCAGCACGGCCAGGGCGGCAAGGGGAAACTGGTGATTTCCTACCAAAGTCTCGACGCGTTGGAAGGAATAATTGCCCGTTTGGGTTAAATAAAATTGATCCTATATCGGTGCGTCTGTTAACATTTTTGGGGATAGGGGCCTATGCGTGCGTCACCGTTGTTCCCAGCCATAAGGCAATTACTGCGCGGACAAGCGCTGGTTGTCGCGGCGGCGGTGTGGATAGCTTACTTAGCCGGCGGTGAGCAAGCCGCGCGATCTTCGCTGTTGGGCGGACTGGCGGCGTTTCTGCCCAATGCCTACTTCGCAACACGGGTCGGCAAGAGCCAAAACAAAAAAACAGCACGCGAAATAGTCCACAGCTTTTACGTCGGCGAAACCGTAAAGCTGGTCAGCACAGCCCTGCTGTTCAGCCTGGTGCTGCAACTGCCCAATGTCGTTTTTGCGCCATTGATAGCGACATTTGTCGCGGTACTGACGGTATTTTGGTTCGCCCTGCTTTTAAACGACAACCCAACAAAGTGATCGGCCATGGCTACTGAAGCGCACGGTTCAACCGCCTACATCGTCCACCACCTCACGCCCTTGTCCAGCGGCGAAGGGTTTTGGACGCTGCATTTCGACACCCTGTTTTTCTCCCTGTTCCTCGGCTTGGTGTTTCTCATGGCGTTCCGCATGGCCGCCATCAAAGCCACCACGGGTGTGCCCGGCGGTCTGCAGAATTTCGCCGAAATGCTGGTGGAGTTCGTCGACACCCAGGTGAAGGACAGTTTTCACGGCCGCAATCCCCTGATCGCGCCGCTGGCCCTGAGCATTTTCTGCTGGATCTGGCTCATGAACTTCATGGACCTGCTGCCGGTGGACCTGCTGCCCTCCTTGGGCAAGTGGATGGGGCTGAGCTATTTGCGCGTGGTGCCCAGCACCGACCTGAACGCCACTTTCGGCATGTCGCTTTCGGTTTTCGCCTTGATCATCTTTTATAACCTGAAAGTCAAAGGCGTGTTCCATTTCGGCAAGGAACTGCTGTTCCACCCGTTCGACCACATCGCCCTGGTGCCGTTCAACATCCTGCTCAACGTGGTGGAATACATCGCCAAGCCTGTTTCGCTGGCGCTGCGACTCTTCGGCAACATGTACGCCGGCGAGCTGATCTTTATCCTCATCGCCCTGCTGCCCTGCTACATCCAGCCGGTGCTCAGCTTCCCGTGGGCCGTGTTCCATATTCTGATCATCACGCTGCAAGCGTTTATCTTCATGGTGCTGACCATCGTGTACCTGAGCATGGCACACGAAGAGCACTGATTAAGTTTCGTTAACTCAACCCTAAAAACTCTGGAGGCAATCATGGAAATCGTATACGGCTTGACCGCTGTGGCAGTAGGTTTGATTCTGGGCATGGGTGCCCTGGGTACCGCTATCGGCTTCGGCTTGTTGGGCGGCAAGTTCCTGGAAGGCGCCGCACGTCAGCCGGAAATGGTTCCGATGCTGCAGGTGAAAATGTTCATCGTGGCAGGTCTGTTGGACGCCGTGACGATGATCGGCGTGGGTCTGGCTTTGTTCTTCACTTTCGCCAACCCGTTCGTTCCGCAATAAATCGCGCTTGAACGCAAAACTTTATAAAGTGAGGATGGCGCCGTGAGTATCAATGCTACCTTGATCGGGCAGATGATCACATTCGCCCTTCTGGTGTGGTTCACCATGAAGTACGTGTGGCCGCCCCTGATGCAAGCCATGGAAGAGCGGCAGAAACGCATCGCCGAAGGTTTGGCTGCGGCCGACAAAGGCAAGGAGGAGATGGAGCTTGCCGAAAAGCGGGCGAAAAAGCTGCTGAAGGAAGCCAAGGACCAGGCGGCGGAAATCGTTACCATGGCGCAGAAACGCGCCAACGAAGTGGTCGACGAATCCAAACAGGCCGCGCGAGCCGAAGGCGAGCGCTTGGTGGCTGTCGCTAAGTCGGAAATCGACCAGCAGGTGCAGCAGGCGAAGGAATCCCTGAAGAAGCAGGTTGCGACGCTGGCCGTTGCGGCTGCCGAGCAAATTCTTACCGCCGAGGTGGACGAAGCCAAGCACAAGGCCGTTCTCACCCAGATCAGCAAGCAATTAGGATAGCCCCATGAGCGAGTTGGCTACCCTGGCACGTCCATACGCGGCGGCAGTATTCAAGCGGGCCAAGGAAACCGGCGCCATCGACCAGTGGTCGGAAACGCTAGGATTCCTGGCCCAGTTGATGGCCGCCGAAGGCGTCAAAAACGCGGCGGGCAATCCCAAGCTGGGGCGGCGCGGCTTCGCGGACCTGCTTATCGAATCCTGTCAACAAGGGCTGAGCGAAGAGGGTAAAAACCTCGTTCGTCTGCTGGCCGATAACGGCAAGCTGGTCTTGACCGGCCAAATCGCCGCGCTGTACGAGCAATACCGGGCCGAAGAGCAAGGTTTCCTCGACGCCCGCGTAGCAAGCGCCTTTGACCTGGACGATGCCGAGAAAAAGCAATTGGCCAAGTCCTTGCAAAAAGCATTGGGCAAAAAGGTGCGACTGGACGTGACCGTGGATCGCTCGTTGATCGGCGGCGTCGTCGTGCGCGCCGGAGACAAGGTCATAGACGGTTCCATCAAAGGACAACTTCAGCGACTGGCTAAGCGACTAGACAGTTAAGTGAGATTAAAGTTATGCAACTGAACCCATCCGAAATCAGCGATCTGATTAAAAAGCGCCTGGAAGGAATCGACCTGGGGGCGGAAACCCGCACCGAGGGCACCATCGTCAGCCTCACCGACGGCATCGTGCGCATTCACGGCTTGGCCGATGTGATGCAAGGCGAAATGTTGGAATTCCCCGGTAATACCTACGGTCTGGCGCTCAACCTGGAGCGCGATTCGGTGGGCGCCGTGGTGCTCGGCAGCTACCAGCACCTGTCCGAAGGCGACAGCGTCAAGACCACCAAGCGCATTCTCGAAGTGCCGGTGGGCGAAGCCCTGCTCGGCCGCGTGGTGGATGCCCTCGGCAACCCCATCGACGGCAAGGGCCCGCTGAACACCAAGGAATCCTCCCCCATCGAAAAAATCGCGCCGGGCGTTATCGCTCGCCAATCGGTGGACCAGCCGTTGCAGACCGGCCTCAAGGCTATCGACGCCATGATTCCCGTGGGTCGCGGCCAGCGCGAGCTGATTATCGGCGACCGCCAGACCGGTAAGACCGCCATCGCCATCGACGCCATCATCAACCAGAAAGGCACCGGCGTTAAGTGCATCTACGTGGCGGTGGGCCAAAAGCAATCCTCCATCGCCAACGTGGTGCGCAAGCTGGAAGAGCACGGCGCCATGGCTCACACCATCATCGTCGCCGCCGGCGCTTCCGAATCGGCCGCCATGCAGTTCATCGCGCCCTACGCCGGCTGTGCCATGGGCGAATATTTCCGTGACCGCGGCGAAGACGCCCTGATCGTCTACGACGACTTGACCAAGCAGGCTTGGGCTTACCGCCAGGTATCCCTGCTGCTGCGCCGTCCGCCGGGCCGCGAAGCTTACCCCGGCGACGTGTTCTACCTGCACTCCCGTTTGCTGGAACGCGCTTCCCGCATCAACGCGGACGAGGTGGAAAAGCTCACCAAGGGTAAGGTGAAAGGCAAGACCGGTTCCCTGACCGCGCTGCCCATCATCGAAACCCAGGCAGGCGACGTGTCGGCTTTCGTACCGACCAACGTGATTTCCATCACCGACGGCCAGATCTACCTGGAAACCAACTTGTTCAACTCCGGCGTGCGTCCGGCGGTGAACGCCGGTTTGTCGGTATCCCGCGTCGGCGGCGCGGCCCAGACCAAGATCATCAAGAAGCTGGGCGGCGGCGTGCGTCTGGACTTGGCCCAGTTCCGCGAATTGGCGGCATTCGCCCAGTTCGCTTCCGACCTGGACGAAGCCACCCGCAAGCAGATCGAGCGCGGTCGCCGCGTCACCGAGGTGATGAAGCAGAACCAGTACGCGCCCATGTCCGTGTCGCAAATGGCGGTGTCACTGTTCATGGCCAACGAAGGCTTCTTGGATGACGTGGAAGTTTCCAAGGTTCGCGCCTTTGAAGACGCGCTGCAAAGCTTCATGAAGTCCGAATGCAGCGAGTTGATGAACACCATCGACGCCAAGGGCGATTACAACGCCGACATCGAAAAGGGCCTGCGCGAAGCGATTACCCGCTTCAAGACGACCCATAGCTGGTAAGGACGTGCCATGGCTGCCGGCAAAGAAATACGTAACCAGATCGCTAGCGTAAAAAATACGCAGAAGATCACCCGCGCCATGGAAATGGTGGCGGCCTCCAAGATGCGCAAAACCCAGGACCGCATGAACGCGTCCCGGCCTTATGCGCGTCGTGCGGCCCAAATCATTCGCCATATTTCGCATGCGCACTCGGAATACCAACATCCGTTCATGGTGGCGCGCGACGTGAAGCGCATCGGCATGATCGTGGTGTCCTCCGATCGCGGTTTGTGCGGCGGCCTCAACACCAACCTGTTCCGCATGGCGTTGGCTCGGCTGAAAGAATGGGAAAAAGCCGGTGTGGAAGTGGACTTGTGCACCGTCGGCCAGAAGGGCTCGGTGTTCCTGGCCAATGCCGGCGCCCGCGTGATCGGCCAAGTGACGCACTTGGGCGACGCGCCGAGCCAGGCGGACTTGCTGGGCATCATCAAGCTGATGCTGGACGCCTACGAAGAAGGCAAGATCGACGCGCTTTATCTGTTGTCCAACGAATTCGTCAACACCATGACGCAGCGTCCCACTTTGGAGCGGATGCTGCCCATCAAGGCGGAAGAATTGGACGCGGACCTCAAGCACCACTGGGACTATATCTACGAGCCGGACGCCAAAGAGGTGCTCGACGAAATGCTCAAGCGTTACGTGGAGATCCAGGTGTACCAGGGCGTGGTGGAAAATGTCGCCTGCGAGCAGGCCGCGCGTATGGTGGCCATGAAAAGCGCATCCGACAACGCGGGCAAGGCGATCAAGGAATTGCAGTTGATCTACAACAAAACCCGCCAAGCCGCCATTACCCAGGAACTGGCGGAAATCGTCGCCGGCGCCGCCGCTGTTTAACAACAGTTAGCTTCTACAAGATTTAAGTAAAGAGGACGCAACATGAGTTCGGGCAAAATCGTACAGATTATCGGTGCTGTGGTGGACGTAGAATTCCCCCGCGACGCACTGCCGAAGGTTTACGACGCCTTGCGCGTGGATAGCCAGAACCTGGTCCTGGAAGTGCAGCAACAGTTGGGTGACGGCGTGGTTCGCACCATCGCCATGGGCACCACCGACGGCGTGCAGCGCGGTCTGGACGTGACCAACACCGGTGCCGCCATTTCCGTACCGGTGGGCACGGAAACCCTGGGCCGCATCATGAACGTGCTGGGCGATCCCATCGACGAAAAAGGCCCGATCGGCGAAAAAGCCCGCTGGGGCATCCACCGCAAGGCGCCGGCGTTCCAGGATCAGTCCCCGGCAACGGAACTGTTGGAAACCGGCATCAAGGTGATCGACTTGGTTTGCCCGTTCGCCAAGGGCGGTAAGGTCGGCCTGTTCGGCGGCGCCGGCGTGGGCAAGACCGTGAACATGATGGAGCTGATCCGCAACATCGCTATCGAGCACTCGGGCTACTCCGTGTTCGCCGGCGTGGGCGAGCGTACCCGCGAGGGCAACGACTTCTACCACGAAATGAAGGACTCCAACGTATTGGACAAGGTGTCCCTGGTGTACGGCCAGATGAACGAGCCGCCCGGCAACCGTCTGCGCGTGGCTTTGACCGGCCTGACCATGGCGGAATACTTCCGTGAAGAAGGCCGCGACGTACTGCTGTTCATCGACAACATCTACCGTTACACCCTGGCCGGTACCGAAGTGTCCGCACTGTTGGGCCGTATGCCGTCCGCGGTGGGCTACCAGCCGACCCTGGCGGAAGAAATGGGCGTGCTGCAGGAACGCATCACCTCCACCAAGACCGGCTCCATCACGTCCATCCAGGCCGTGTACGTACCGGCCGACGACTTGACCGACCCGTCCCCGGCTACCACCTTCGCCCACTTGGACGCCACCGTGGTGTTGTCCCGTCAGATCGCCGAGCTGGGCATCTACCCGGCCGTGGACCCGCTGGACTCCACCAGCCGCCAGCTGGACCCGCTGGTCATCGGCCAGGAGCACTACACCGTCACCCGCCGCGTGCAGGGCACCCTGCAGCGCTACAAGGAACTGCGCGACATCATCGCCATCCTCGGCATGGACGAACTGTCGGAAGAAGACAAGCTGACCGTGTCCCGCGCTCGTAAGATCCAGCGCTTCCTGTCGCAGCCGTTCTTCGTGGCCGAAGTGTTCACCGGCTCGCCCGGCAAGTACGTATCCTTGAAGGACACCATCGCCGGTTTCAAAGGCATCGTCGACGGCGAGTTCGACGATATTCCGGAACAGGCGTTCTACATGGTCGGCACCATCGACGAGGCTCTGGAAAAAGCCAAGAAGCTGGCGGCTTAAGTCACTAGAGGCCTAAAGTCATGGCGATTACAATTCACGTCGATATCGTTAGCGCCGAAAGCGCGATTTACTCCGGGCTGGCGGAAATGGTGTTCGCACCGGCCGAACAGGGCGAAGTGGGCATCGGCGGCCGCCACGCGCCGTTCATCGCCAAAATGCGGCCCGGCGAAGTCCGCGTCAAAGTGAGCGCCACGGAGACCTTGCCGTTTTTCGTTTCCGGCGGCATTCTCGAAGTGCAGCCGCACATCGTCACGGTCTTGGCCGACACCGCCGTGCGCGCCCGCGACATCGACGAAGCGGCGGCGCTGGAAGCCAAGCGGGCCGCAGAAGAGGCCCTGGCGGATCGCTCCGGCAAAATCGACTACGCCAAAGCGCAGGCGCAGTTGGCCCACGCGATGCAGCAGCTGCGTACGCTGGAAAAGTATCGCCGCAGCTAAACCGCGCAGCACTTGTCCAAACCGGACGCCTATCGGCCCAGGAGATTGCGCGAGCAGTTTTCTGGGCCTTCTGCTTTTTGATTTCCTACCCACGTAATATCAGCGAGAGCCATCGCCATGGGCGCCAACCTCGAAATCGTTATTCTTGCCGCCGGCCAAGGCACGCGGCTGAAATCCGCCATTCCCAAAGTGCTGCATCAGATCGGCGGCAAACCGCTGCTCGGCCACGTGATCGAGGCGGCAAGCAGCCTGACGGCGCCGCACAACATCACGGTGGTCTACGGCCACGGGGGGGAAACGGTGCGCGAAGCGCTGCAAGCGAGCGGCGTACAGTGGGCCAAGCAAGAGCAACAACTGGGCACGGGCCACGCGGTGGCCCAAGCGCTGCCCCATCTCAAGGGCGAAGGCGGCGGCACGGTATTGGTCTTGTTCGGCGACGTCCCCTTGGTGCAGACCCCGGCGCTGCAGAGCTTGGTCGCCGCCGCGGCGAACGCGTTGGCGGTGCTGACCATCGACCTGGACGATCCCCACGGCTACGGACGCATCGTGCGCAACAGCCAGGGCCAAGTATCGCGCATCGTGGAGCAGAAGGACGCCGACGAGGCGGAAAAAGCGATACGGGAGGTCAACACCGGCGTCATGGCCATGCCCTACGACCTGTTGAAATGGTGGTTGCCGCAGCTGGGCAACAACAACGCCCAAGGCGAGTATTACCTCACGGATCTGGTCGCCCTGGCGGCGAAGGAAAGCGTTCCGATCAAGGCGGAAAAAGCCGCCGATCCCAACGACGTGTTGGGCGTGAACAATCGCGAGCAGTTGGCGCAGCTGGAACGCATTTACCAGGCGCGCCAAGCTCAACGGCTGATGGCGGCCGGCGTTACGTTGCGCGATCCGGCCCGCTTCGATCTGCGCGGCCGAATTTTAGCCATGGGCACCGACGTGGAAATCGACCCCAACGTCATTTTGGAAGGCGATATCCGCATCGGACTAGGCGTGAAGATCGGTCCCAATTGCTTTATCCGTAACGCCGACATCGGCGACGGCGCCTCCATCGAAGCCAACAGCGTCATCGACGACGCCGTGATCGGCGCCGGCTGCCGCATCGGCCCCTTCGCCCGCATCCGGCCGCAGACGGTCTTGGCCGACCATGTTCACGTGGGCAACTTCGTCGAGCTAAAAAAATCCCAAGTCGATCGCGGCAGCAAGATCAATCACCTGAGCTACGTGGGCGACGCCACCGTCGGCGCCGGGGTCAACATCGGCGCCGGCACCATCACGTGCAACTACGACGGCGTCAACAAGTTCCAGACCGTCATCGAGGACGGCGCCTTCATCGGCTCGGACACCCAGCTGGTGGCCCCGGTGCGGGTGGGGAAAAACGCCACCATCGGCGCCGGTTCCACCATCACGCGCGATGCGCCGGAGGAGGTGCTGACCCTCAGCCGCGCCAAGCAGCTGACCGTGGATGGCTGGAAGCGGCCGGTGAAGAAAAACTGACCGGACGTCGCCGCTGGCGCGAGCGAACGAAAAGCGGCCCATTTCTACTTATCAAGGTAACTCACTATGTGCGGCATCGTCGGTTCCGTTTCCCATAGGTCCATTTGTTCGGTGTTGGTCGAAGGCCTCCGGCGTCTGGAATACCGCGGCTACGACTCGGCCGGAGTGGCCTTGCTCGACGGCGAAGGCAAACTGCTGCGCGCGCGCGAAACCGGGAAAATCCGCGAGCTGGAGCAAAACCTGCAGGCCAATCCTATCGACGGGAAAACCGGCATCGCCCATACGCGTTGGGCCACCCACGGCGTGCCGGCCGAGCGCAACGCCCACCCCCACGTATGCGGCGGCGTGGCGGTGGTGCACAACGGCATCATCGAAAACCACGAACCCCTGCGCATCGAATATCAAGCCAAGGGCTATTCGTTTACTTCCGATACCGATACGGAAGTGGCGGCGGTGATGATCCACGATTACATGCAACAGGGCCTCGGCCTGTTCGAGGCCGCAACGCAAGCCATCGCCCGTTTGCAGGGCGCGTACGCCTTGGGCGTGATATGCGTATCGGAACCGCATCGCATGGTGGCCGCCCGCAACGGCAGCCCGCTGGTGGTGGGATTGGGCGAGGACGAAAATTTCATCGCCTCGGACATCTACGCGCTGGTGGGTGAAACCCAGCGTTTCGTATTCCTGGACGACGGCGACATCGCCGACCTGACCCCGGAAAACGTCCGCATCTACGACAAAGCCGGATCGGCCGTGGAGCGGCCCGTCACCGAGTCGCGCATGACGTTGGACGCCGTGGAGCGCGGCGAATATCGCCACTACATGCTCAAGGAAATCTTCGAGCAGCCGGTCGCCCTGGAAAAGACCCTGGACGGCCGCCTGGCGGCCGGCCAAGTGGTGGACGCGGCCTTTGGCCAGGCGGCAGCGGCGGCGTTCGACCATATCCAGGCGGTGCAGATCGTCGCCTGCGGCACCAGCTTCCATGCCGGTTCGGTGGCGCGCTACTGGTTCGAATCCCTCGCCAACCTCCCCTGCAACGTGGAAGTGGCCAGCGAATTCCGCTACCGCAAGCAAGTGGTGCGTCCCGGCACCCTGTTCGTGACCATTTCCCAATCGGGCGAAACCGCCGACACCCTGGCGGCGTTGAAGGAAGCCAAGCAACTGGGCTACGTCCACACGCTGGCCATCTGCAACGTGCCGCAAAGCTCCATCGTGCGGGATTCCGACTCCGTATTGCTGACTCGCGCCGGCATGGAAATCGGCGTGGCTTCCACCAAAGCGTTCACCACCCAGTTGGCCGCCCTGCTGATGTTGGTGTTGGCCCTGGGTCGCCGTCACGGACTCACGCCGGAAAAAGAAGCCGCCATCGTCGCGCAGTTGCAAACCTTGCCGCAACAAGTGGCGGGCGCCCTGCGGCTGGACGCGCAACTCGAGCAATGGGCCGCCCGCTTCGGCGACAAGCACCACGCCCTCTACCTGGGGCGCGGCTCCCAATATCCGGTGGCCATGGAAGGCGCGCTCAAACTGAAGGAAATATCGTATATCCATGCCGAAGCCTACGCCGCCGGCGAACTCAAGCACGGTCCCCTCGCCCTGATCGACGCCGACATGCCGGTGGTGGCGGTGGCGCCCAACGACGAGCTGCTGGACAAGCTCAAATCCAACCTGCAGGAAGTGCAGGCTAGAGGCGGCGAACTGTACGTGCTGGCCGACGAAGACGTGGATTTCACCGGTAGCGAGCGCGTCCACGTGTTGCGGGTGGGCAAAGCCGCCGAGGAAATCGCCCCCATCGTCTTCAGCGTCCCTTTGCAACTGCTGGCCTATCACGTGGCGGTGATTCGCGGCACGGACGTGGATCAGCCCCGGAATCTCGCGAAATCGGTGACGGTGGAATAGTTCGTAAAGTGGCCTCCCCGCCCATGGAACCGATTCGCTGCCCCTGGTGCGAAGGCTTCGGCCTGTACCGCGACTACCACGACCGGGAATGGGGCACGCCCCTGGTGGACGACCGCGCCTTGTTCGAGTTATTGATCCTGGAAGGCGCCCAGGCCGGCTTGTCCTGGTCCACCATCCTCAAGAAACGCGAAGCCTATCGCCTTGCCTATGAAGGCTTCGACCCCGCCGTCATCGCCGACTACGGCGAGGCCGACGCGGCGCGGCTGCTGGCCGACGCCGGCATCGTCCGCAATCGCGCCAAGGTGGCGGCCTCCATCCGCAATGCCCGTGCCTATCTGGAGCTGGCCGCAACGGCCGGATCGTTTACCGATTACCTGTGGGCCTTCGTCGACGGCGAGCCTCTGCAGAACGCCTGGACCAGCATGGCGCAAGTGCCCGCCTCCACCCCCCAGTCGGAATCCATGAGCCGCGCTCTCACCCAGGCCGGCTTCAAGTTCGTCGGCCCCACCATCTGCTATGCCTTCATGCAGGCTGCCGGGATGGTCAACGACCATTTGGTAAGCTGCTTTCGCCATGGGCAGGTAAAAGGCCTGCGGCGTATTGCCTGAACGGCAAAACTTTCAGCGCGGATACGCGATCAACGCCACCACCTCGCGGGCGTGGTTGCTCCAGGCGAGTTCGTGCAGGTCGAATTCGTTGGCGCATTGCCGGTCTTCTTCGGCCAGCTTGATGCCCAGCTTGCTCAGCTTCAGGTGGGATTGCTCGATGCTCAGCAGCTTGGCCGGTTCTTCCAGGTATTCCAGCAGCGCTTTCACGTACACGTCCGGGTTGGCCAGGCTGTTGACGCGGGTTTCGTAGGAGGCCGCCACGGCGGCGAACGGGTTGGCGTTCATGCGCGCCGCCAGGTCCAGGCGGATCGATTCCACCACGCGGTTGAACAGGTAGTGCCGCAGCGCCGTGTGCAGCTCCGTGGCGCTGGCGCAGGGGGCGTGAATCTTATGCTGCGAGAAATTGACCGCGTCCTGCGGCACGTCGTGAACCACCACGTCCCCCTGCATGCCCACCCCCAGCGTTCGCTTGACGGTTTTGGCTGCGGTCATCAGGCCGTACATGACCGGGACTTGCAGCCGGTGGTAGGCGCGGCAAAAGCTGTCGGCCTCCGGACCGCCGCGAAACAGTCCTTCTATTTCGCTGCTGTCGGCGAACAGGGCGTTGACCAGCGGGTCGCGGCCGAACGCGGTGGCGCTCAGTTCGATCGGCGCGGGGATGGCGTCGGCCACTTCCAGCACATGGTTGTATAGCTGCCGCACGTGGGGGCGGAGCTTTTGCGAATAGCCGTTGACCGCGCGAATTTTCCGGTTGGAGGCATCGACGAAACTTTCCACAATCTGCCGGTCTTCTTCCGTCCGCCGTGCCTCTTCCGGGCTGGGGCCGCCCAAGCCATCGACCAGTTTTTGCAGGTGCTCGATTTGATCGTCGAAAAATTGCCTGAGGCTGGAGGAGGCGCGTGATCGTCTTTCTTCGTTCATGACAGGCTTATCCGCGATGGCGAGATGGGCGGGGCCAAGTTTACGCCATCGGTTGCCCTATGGGCTGCCTGCCGGGAAGCGCCAGCGCGCGGCCGCCGAATTCCCCGGCAATAACGCCTGATCGGCCGGTTGTTGAGCGTCCATCCCCTCTTCCGCTCTGCGGGGATCCGGCATCATGCTCGAGCCAGCGAAGATCATTTAAGCTTGCCATAATCTTATCGACTCGATAACATCGTCCGGGGTTTCGGCGTCTGCGCCGGAAACCGAAGTTGGCCGCTTAATCCCATCGGGCAATTGGCCTCAACGGTCCATCGTAAAAGCGCTATTCACTATGCGAGCCTCGGGGAGTGACTTGTGAATTATTCAGGCTGTGTTTGGATCATGGAAAGCGATCATTCCGTCCGCACGAAACTGACCAAGGCGTTGGGGAAGGCCGGCTACGACGTGCGCTACGTGGCCGATCCCGGCGTATTGACCGGCGAGCTGGCACACGGTCAAAACGGCGTGCTGGTGGCCGAGGCCGAGGCGCTGGGCGAATTCGGATCGGGTTGGCGCACGCCCAATCATGTGCCTGTGATCGCCATGACGGAGCCGTCCGGCTCGCCGGAGTCAGAGCCGACGTGGCGAAACGGCGCCTACGGATGCTTGCCCAAACCGGTCAACGCCAAGGAACTCGTCGCCCTGGTGAATCGCGCCTTGAGCCTTGCCAAGCGGCAAAGCTACGGTATTCCCGCACAGGAGGTGGTGGAGGCGAACCCGGAAATTGTCGGCAGCGCGATGCTCATGCAGGAGGTGTTCCGCGCCATCGGACGTTTGGCCTACTCCAGTGTTACCGTGCTGCTCAACGGCGAATCGGGCACCGGGAAGGAATTGGTCGCCCGCGCCCTGCATCGCCACAGCCCCCGCGCCGGCAAGCCGTTTATCGCCTTGAACATGGCGGCGATTCCGCGTGATTTGCTGGAATCGGAGCTGTTCGGCCACGAGCGCGGCGCGTTCACCGGCGCGCTGACGCGCCGCGTCGGACGTTTCGAACAGGCCAACGGCGGCACCCTGTTTCTGGACGAAATCGGCGACATGCCGTTGGATCAGCAAACCCGCTTGCTGCGCGTGCTGGCCGACGGGGAGCTCTATCCGGTCGGCGCCCATACGCCTCTGAAGGTGGACGTGCGCATCATCGCCGCCACCCACCAGAACCTGGAGCAGCTGGTGGCGGAAGGCCGGTTTCGCGCGGACGTGTTTCATCGCTTGAACGTCATTCGCATTCACTTGCCGGCCTTGCGCGAACGCCGGCAAGACATTCCCTTGTTGCTGCAGCATTTCCTCAGGAAAACCGCCGCCGAATTGGGCGTCGAGCCCCGGACGGTGCATCCGGATATCGTGGAACACCTGTGCGGCTTGCAATGGGAGGGCAACGTGCGGCAATTGGAAAACGTCTGCCGCTGGCTGACCTTGATGGCCATCGGCCAAGTCGTGCACATGGAGGATCTGCCCATCGAGCTGCAGCAAACCAAGCCCCTGGCCCCGACGGAATCCTCCGACTGGGTCAGCATATTTCGACAATGGGCGGTATTCAGGCTGCGCGTGGGCGATAGCGACATCGCCAAGGACGCCCTGGAAGAAGCCGAAAGCACGCTGATCGAGGCGGCGCTGCAATTCACCAACGGCCACCGGCAGCGGGCGGCCAAGTTATTGGGCTACGGCCGCAATACCCTGAGCCGCAAAATCAAGGAACTGAACCTCGAGGCATAGACGCCGATGATCGCGCGTCCTCGTAAAATCTATTGCCTTAAGGATTTATTAACTATATCTTGGTGGCCGTCCATGGTTTCGACCCGATACACAAGCGAGGCGGCCCTAGGCAGCCGGCCCAAATGACCGGCCCGACCCAGGATGTACTGGGATCTAACGCGTAACGCACACGCCACAACGGCGAATGAAAACAAGAGAGGTCGGCATGTTGATCAACCGCTTGAAACAGTTTTTCCACCTATTCGACGCCCGCTACGAAGACTTGTTGGCGGGTAACGTGGCGTTGAACGGTTTACGCGACGTGACGGCCGGCCTGGTGGTCGCGGCCGTCGCCATTCCCCTGGGCATGGGCATCGCCATGGCGTCGGGCTTGCGCCCCGAACAGGGCATCGTGCCCGGCGCCATCGCGGTGCTGCTGGGGTCGCTGTTCGGCGGTTCCAAGTACCAGGTATATGGTCCCACCGCCGCCTTCATCCCCATCATCGGCGCCATCATGGCCGAACACGACCAAGGGTTTCTGGTGCTGTGCTCGCTGATCGCCGGCTTCATCCTTTGGTGCCTGGGCGTCACCGGCATGGGGCGCATCGTCAAGCAAGTGCCCCACTCCATCATCGTCGGCTTCACCATCGGCATCGCCGTCTCCATCGCCGTCACCCAAGGCACCGAAGTGTTGGGCGTGCAGGCCACCGCCGAGGGGCATGGGGCGTGGCCCAAATTGCAGGCCATGCTGGAGCATTTCGGCCACCTGAACTTGTGGGCGGTGGTGCTGGCGGTCGGTTCGGTGCTGTTCATCAAGCTGCTGCTGCGCGTTTCCGTATTCATCCCCGCCCCGCTGCTGGCCATCGCCGCCGCCATCGGCTTGAGCCAAACCTGGCTGGCCGACGCCAACCTGGACTTGGTGGTGACCAAGTACGGCGCCATTTCCGCCAAGTCGCTGCAATTCGCCGCGCCGTCGCTGGAATCCCTGGACATTTCCATGTTCGGCGACATCGCCTACTACGCCATCGCCATCGTTTTCGTCGCCGCCATCGAGAGCCTGCTGTGCGCCCACTTGGCGGACCGGTTGGCCGGCAACCGCGGCACGCCGTTCAACGCCGACAAAGAGCTGTGGGGCCAGGGCCATTTGATGGTGCTGGTGCCCTTGCTCAACGGTTTCCCCAGCACCGGCGCCCTGGCGCGCACCGCGACCAACATCAAGCTGGGGGCCGTTTCCCCCCTGTCCGGCGTGTTCAATTTCGTATTCCAGTTGCTATTGGCCTATTACGTGGCCCACTACCTGGAACTGGTGCCCATGGCCTGCATCGCCGGCATCCTGCTGTACGTTGCCATGAACATGGTGAAGCGGGAAGAAGTGGAGGAGGTGCTGTCCATGGGCCACGGCCACACCGCCTTGATGCTCTATACCGCTGCGGCCGTCGTGGCCACGGACTTCCTGCGCGGCGTGTTGTCGGCCTTGGCCATCTATTTGGTGTGGCGCTTCGTCGAGCATTCGCGGGCGCGCATCGCCGAAACCGAGCTGGAAGTGCCCAGCCTTTCCACCGCGCTGCGCGCCAGCATCGAAGAGGCCAAGCAACGTCCCCGCGCCGTGGTCAACGGCCACCACGCCCATGGGGTGGAGCGTCGCAAGTGGCTGGCGCACATCCGCCAGCCGGCCCTGATGGCGCGTTCCGCCTTCGTGCACCATCAAGCCAGCGTCATCGGCCGCGTCGTTCTGGGCGACTCGGTGCATATCGCCGCCGGCGCTTCCGTGCGGGCCGACGAGGGATCGCCGTTCTATATCGGCGCCAACACCAATATCCAGGACGGCGTCGTCATCCATGCCCTGCAGGACCGTTACGTGATGGTGGGCGGCGGTTCCTGGGCTGTCTACATCGGCAAGAACGTCTCCATCGCCCACGACGCCCTGGTCCATGGTCCCAGCTACGTCGGCGACGAGACCTTCATCGGCTTCAAGGCGGTGGTGCACGACGCGGTGGTGGGCGAGGGCTGCTTCATCGGCATCGGCGCCATCGTCGCCGGCGTGGAGCTGCCGGCCGGCCGTTTCGTGCCGCCCGGCGCGGTGATCGACAGCCAGGCCAAAGCCGACGCCCTGGGGCCGGTGCGTCCGGAACACCGCGAGTTCAACGCCGACGTGGTGGAGGTCAATCGCGGCCTGGCGGCGGCTTACCACGAGCACAACGGCCATGGGCACGGCCTGGCGTTGGGCAAAAGCGGCCACGGCCCGGTTCCCGCCTTCGCCGCGGATTGGGCGCCGATAGCCGGCACCGGCGGCGTGTTTTAACCCTGTCACGGACAGCACATCCATAGAAGTTGAGAAATATGCACACCATAGGCATCGGAATCATCAGCGGTTTGGGCGCGTACCTGGCCTACGCCGTCGCTCGCTGCACTTTTCGCATCGGCGAGGGACACGTCGGCGTCCTCACCAGCTTCGGCGCCGCCGAGCGGGTCGGCGGGGATCGCCTGCGCCTGTACCGGCCCGGACTGCATTTCAAATGGCCCTGGCAAGTGGTGCATTGCGTGCCGTTAATGGAGCAGATCATCGAGTTGTCCGGCAACGAGCGGGGCCGCACGGTCATGATGGCGGACGGCACCTTGCTGCACGTGGACTCCATCCTGCGCTTCATGCCGCTGGAATCCGAGCTGGAGCGGTTTTTGTTCGACTTGAAGGACCAGCGCAAACATATCGCCGATTTATTCTCCTGCCTGCTGCGCAAGGAGCTGGCCAACGTCAAACCGCAACCGGGTTGCCACGACAACCACAAGCTGCACGGCCCCGGCGGTTCCCTGGCCCTGGTGCGACGCGAACGCCGCCACGTCAACGCAGAGATCAAGGACTTTTGCCAGAAAGAAATCGGCGACGTTTACGGCGTGCATTTCAGCGCCGTGGACTTGGTGGACGTGCGCCCGCCCGACGAGCTGGACGAAGCCTTGAACGGCGTGATGAGCGCCCGCTCCGAGGTGGAGGAAATGCTGGCTCGCGCGGAAGCCGCGTGCGAACGCCGCATCATCGCCGCCCAGCGGGGCGTCGAAGTGGCCAAACTGAAAGCCAGCGCGGTGGAACGGGAGATCGCCGGCTTGGCCGAGGCCGTGGCCGAACTGGACCGCCAGGGGACTCTGGAGCTCTACATCAATCGGCGCCGCGCCGAAGTGCTGTCCCAATCGAAGCTGCACTATGTGCGGGTGGGCGCCAGCGCCGCGGTATCGTCGCAAACCCACGCCGCCGCTTGATCGGCCTGTCACCGTAACGGAGAGATTCTATGAACGACGATGCTCAATTGGTCCTCGGGGTTCTCATCGGCCTGCTCAGCATCCCTTTGGCCGCCTGCGTGGCGCGCGCCCTGCACGTTTCGGTGCAGGAGGGCGAAACGCTGCTGGTCTCGCGCTTCGGCAGGCTGACCAACGTGCTGACCCGGCCGGGCTGGCACTGGGTGCCGGATCGCTTGTTGCCTTGGGCCCAGGTCGACCACGTTTCCACCCGCCGCGACCACCGCATCATCCGAGACATCGTCGTCAACGACGCGGGCGGCACCACGGTGATGGTCGACGTGTTCCTGGAACTGCGCGTCACCGACCCGGTGAAAGCCAAGTTCAGCGTGGCCGACTGGGAACGGGCGCTGACCAATGTGGTGACCCACGACGTGATTTCCATCCTCGGCACCATGGATCTCAAGGATATCGTCGCCGACCGCACCGAACTGCACGGCCAGCTGGAGCGGGACATCGCCGAGGAAACCGCCCGCTGGGGCGTGCGCATAGAGCGGGTTCTGCTGCACGACGTCAGGCTGCTGCCGGAGCTGTCGGAGCAAATGCTGCGTTCCGTCGCCGCCAAGCTGGAGCGCTGGAAGGCGGACGTGGACGAGGAAGGCCGCCAGCGGGTCGCCATGATCGAAGCGGAAACCACGGCGGAAGTCGCCTCGCTGCTGGCGGAAGCCAAGGCGCAACATCCCCTGGCGGTGGGGCGCGCCTATGCCGCTTTGCGGCGAACGCCCCATATTCGCGCCGCGTTCGACGAATTGTACGAACTGTCCCTGCTGCACCCGCAACGCACCATCGCCTTCGCCGGCTTCGCCGACGGCGAGCTGCGCGCGGTGGACGCGGCCATGCTGGCGATCGAGGAAGAAGGCCGAGCGCAACATTAAATCCCCCCTCCTAACCGATGCTTTATGCCTCCAGAAGCAGCGGTGTCGGTTAGACTTTTGCGGCGCCCCGGTGAGTGTCCACCGGCGTGCCGTTTTTTTTTGAGGCCCCTCCTGCCGGCCGCTGCCGAACCTGGCTTTCCGGCGTGCAACGGCGGCTGTTGGCCCTAGAGGCGACGCCGTTATTGCGTTAACGTACCTTGGCATCCATGCCGATCGTCTGTCCGCGGCTCGACCACAGCCGTCACGGGTTCATTTTGGTGAAAACTGAATAATGCCATGTCACATTTATTTGAATTATTACTCGAGCTAATTGAAATCCTAGAGCCCTATCTGCTTTTCACCACGATTTTTATTATCCCGTCGACTATTGCGCTTACTTCGCTGCCGAAGTTTTTCTTTAAATACAAGTTCACCCAATATTTATTCTCCGACCTGTTTTCGGCTTATGAACGAAACAAGGCGACGCTGGAGCGGATAAATTCCGCAACGCAGATACTCATGTGCGTTATTTTGCTGGTCGATTTATTCGGTTTTGTGGAGTTTTTCGTCGGCAAGCACGGCGGCGAACACAGCGGTCCCCATCTCGAGGGGGCGCACTCCGCCGAGGGCCAGGCGCAAGCCGCCCCGGCGGAAACCGAGCACGCCCTGCACTGAATTCAGCGCCTTAGCCGTTTCGCGGCCCGGCCTCCGGAGCGAACCGGGGTTCCCGCGCGCACCGAATTTCCATCAAGATGAGCCAAAGCATGATCGAAACCATGAAGATCGCCGACATTCTCACCGAGCTATCCAAAGATCCGGCGGGGAGAATGGCCATTCTTACCGACCGCTACCTTTCCGCCGACGAGTTTGCCCAGCGTCACCAGCACACTATTTTCAATCATTATGAGCATAGCGGCCGCCATTTGGAGCAGGCGGAATGTTTTGCGCTTGCGACGGGACTTTGGTGTTATCTGCGGGAAACCGATTATTAGCCTTTAGTTCCCCCCGCGTCATTCCGCGCCGCCAACGCGCGGAATAACGGCCGCCGCCTCGCCCCGCCAAAGGCGCCCGTCCCCCGGGCGCCGACAACCGGCCGCACTAGCGCTTCGCTAGCTTGGCCGGATTTCGAGCCAGCCCTTCTCCCGCTTGCTTCCCCCACGCCGCCGCGCCCAGCCGATCCCGGCCGTCGCCGACACAAGGATTGACAAACCGCTTTATCGTCGTTTAGAGTCGAAACTATCGGGTCGATACAACGGTGGCGGCGTTCCGCTTGGCCGTCCCGACCGGGCGCGTCGTTTTCTACGTGCCGGTTCGGCGCTCGGTTTTGTTGAAAGTCCCGACGACGGGGATGCCGAGTGATTCGGAGCCCCAATAACAACAATAGGCTCAGGAGAACAAGCAATGAAAAGATTCGTTTTGGCGATGTTGCTGGCCGCTGCGGGCGTCGCCCACGCCACCGAGTACGAAACCCAAGCCATTAAGGTCGACGCCAAGGCTTCGCGCTGTCTGGAACAGTCGGCGGGGGAAAAGGAGGCGAGGGATAGGGTCGCGGCCGATGCCGCCAATATTTGCCGGGAAAAGGGTTATGGCTGGCACGTGCAGGAGGTTAAAAGCGCGGGCAACGTCGCCTGCAGCCCTTGCGAAAGCGACAAGACGCGCTGCCAGGCCACCAACGTGGAACTCATTTGCCGCCGCTTGAAGCCGGGCTCCACCGGCATGGGCATGCTCCCGTTCCTTGGCACCGGCTTTAAAGACTGAGGCTGGGAAGGCAACCCGATGAGTCCGCAAGCCAATTTTATCGCTCCGGTATTGCTCGCGCTGTCCTTGTCCTGCGTCGCGGCGGAGGAAGTCCCCGATTACATGCGGCTCAAGAGCGCGCGCGCGGTGTGGCACTCGAGCGCCAAGGATAAAACCTTGAGCATTCAGCTGGAAACGCGCCAGGAAGTGCCCATGGACGGCAAAGCCGGGGCATTTGGCTTCGCGGCGCTCACGCGCGACACCAACAACGTCCTGGTGCTGGTGACGCATTTGCCCATCGACGACAGCTCCTACGAGCAAACCCCCAGCGGTTTCCATACCCATGTGCTCGATCTTAGGGCGCCCACGCCGGCCTGCAAGGGCGCGACGTTCGAGGTGGATTTGGAAGGATCGGGCAAAAACCGCGCGTTTGACGCCGATTATGCGTGGTCGATTACGAGGGATGCGATAAGCATCAAGAATATTCCAGTCGCCGATCTGGGGGACGCGGGCGTCGAAAGAATTGCCTCCTTCCAGGTCGCGCCAGTGCTCGACGAACAAGGGAAAGCCGCCAACCTTTGCATTCAGGTGATGGAGCAAATTTAACGGCGTTTCGCGTCCCGGCCCTGGCGACGCCCCGGCCGGCAATCTCAATCGAACTCGGGAGGAGCGGATGCATCGCTCAAGACATTTGTCCCGCGACAAAAACCAGCAAACCGCCTCGGCCGCCCAGCCCTGCCGACATGCCGGCCGGTCCTTTTGGCCTTTGGCGGCCTGTCTGGCGATAGCTTTGGCGGAGATCGGCGATTTGCCGCCGATCGCCGGAGATCCCCAATCCGCCGACGCGGCGCAAGAGCTGCCCCGGCTGGAGCGGTTCGTGGCGGCGTTGCGCGACGAGGGGTCGGTGGGCGACATCAAGCGCTGCCACGGTATGGCGATGTGCGTGCAGGTTACCCGGCAATTCACCGGGCTGGAAGGCTCCGACCGGGATCGCATCGCCGCTTTGTTGCAGCGCTATTTCCAATTGGCGCGCCTCGACGACGCCCCGGTGCTTTCCATTCGTTTCGTCGACGCCGATTCCGGCGCGGAACTGGGCTATTACCTCGATCGCCGCCTGCAGTGGCGGGATTTCCAAGCCGGGCGCAACGCGCAGGGCTAACGCGGCCCGTAATGCGTCCGGCCAACCGGGCCGAACGGAGCCCGCCCATCCCCGCGGCGCGCCGACTTCCGCCGCGCGAACGCTATATAATCGCGCAAGCCTCTCGCGGAACCCCTTGCCTATGCTGCGCCCCGCCACCCTGTCCGACCTGCCCGTCCTGCTGCGCATCGAAAACCAGTCGTTCGAGGGCGACCGCATCACGCGCCGGCAATTCCGCTATTTGCTGACCAAGGCCAATGCCGCCACCCTGGTGGAGGAGTCCGACGGCGTCATCCGCGGCTATGCCATGCTGCTGTTCCACAAGGGGATTTCCTTGGCGCGGATGTATTCCTATGCGGTGGATGCGGCGTTTCGCGGCCAGGGCATCGGCGCCGCGCTGGTGCGGGCCTGCGAGCAGGCCGCGTTGGACAGGGAGTGCGTCTCCATGCGGCTGGAAGTGCGGCGCGACAATGCCGCTTCCTTGGGCGTGTTCCAGAAACTCGGCTACCGCTACCTGGAGGCGGTGCCGGACTATTACGAAGACCATGCCGAAGCCCTGCGCTTCGAAAAATACCTGGCGCCGCATTTGAAGCCCGAACTGGCGCGGGTGCCTTACTACCAGCAGACCCTGGATTTCACCTGCGGCCCGGCTTCCTTGCTGATGGCGATGAAGACGCTGCAACCGGATCTGCCCCTGGACCGCAAGCTGGAGCTACGCATCTGGCGCGAATCCACCACTGTGTTCATGACCTCCGGCCACGGCGGCTGCGGGCCATACGGCCTGGCCTTGTCCGCCTACCATCGCGGCTTCGGCGTGGAGGTGTACGTCAACGACGAAGGCGCGCTGTTCGTCAATTCCGTGCGCAGCCTGGAGAAGCGCGAGGTGATGCAGCTGGTGCAGGAGGACTTCCTCGACGAATTAAGCGGCCTGCCGGTGAAAATCGTCCACGGCGCCCTCAGCGTGGACGACATGCAGCGCCAGTTCGAGAGCGGCGGCATACCCGTGGTGCTGATCAGCTCCTACCGCATTTACCAGGAAAAATTCCCCCACTGGGTGGTGGTGACCGGTTTCGACGAGCGCTATATCTACGTGCACGATCCCTATGTGGACAGCGACGCCGGCAAGACCGCCACCGACTGCGTCAACATGCCCATCCTGAAGAAAGACTTCCAGCTCATGGCGCGCTACGGCAAGTCGGGCCAGAAAGCGGTGGTGATTTTGCGCCGCCGCGCCGCCGGCTAAAGGGACGGCGCTATCGTGGTAAAATAGCCGTATTGAGCCAGTTTGCTGCCAAAGCCCGCCCATCACCCGTAATCCGACCGGTTCGGCGCTCGCGCCAAGCCTAGCCCACAGCCCATGCCCTCCCACATCGTCCTCGTCGAAAACCTCAAGGATTGGAGCCCCGACTATCCGGAAGTGCCGGTGGTCACCGCCCGCGACTACTTGTCCCAGCCGGATTTCCTTAAATACCGCGGCACGTCCATCATCAACCTGTGCCGGGGATACCGTTACCTGAGCGTCGGGTATTACTGCTCCCTGCTGGCCGAGCCGCGCAGGCACAAAGTCATTCCCACCGTTCGCACCATCGCCGATTTGTCGAGCCGCTCCATCTACAGCCTCAACGTGGAGGACTTGGAAGCGCAGGTGCAGAAGAGCCTGAAGAAGCGCAGCGGCAACGGCGACAGCACCACCCGCTTCGAGCAGCACATCTTCTTCGGCCGCTCCGACCTGCCGGAATTGCAGGACTTGGCGCGGCAGATTTTCGACCTGTTCCGCTGCCCCCTGCTCAAGGTGGAGTTTCGTTTCGAGCGCCGCTGGGACATCGCCACGGTCAAGCCCCTGGCGCTCAACGGCTTGACCAACGGCCACAAGGAACTGTTCAAGCAGGCCCTGAGCGAATACCTGAGCAAGCCGTGGCGTTCGCCCAAGGTGAAGAACACGCCCCGTTACGATCTGGCCATCTTGCACAACCCGCAGGAAAACACGCCGCCGTCCAACCCGCAGGCCTTGCAGAAATTCATCAAGGCCGGCAAGAAGCTGGGCGTCAACGTGGAGCTGATCGAGAAAAAGGACTACAGCCGCCTGGCGGAATACGACGCGCTGTTCATCCGCGAAACCACCGCCATCGACCACCACACCTACCGCTTCGCCCGCAAGGCGCGCATCGAGGGCATGGTGGTGATGGACGACCCGGATTCCATCGTCAAATGCGCCAACAAGGTGTATCTGGCCGAGCTGTTCGCCACCCACAACATTCCCTGCCCGAAAACCCGCATTCTGCAAAAAGGCGTCAGCGAGTCGGTGCGGGGGGAAATCGACTTTCCGGTGGTGCTGAAAATTCCCGACGGCTCGTTTTCGCGCGGCGTGTACAAAGCCAACGACGAAGCGGAATACAAGGCGCTGACGGAAAAGCTGTTCAAGGAGTCGGACTTGATCCTGGCGCAGGAGTTTCTCTACACCGAGTTCGATTGGCGCATCGGCATCCTCAACAACCAGCCGCTTTACGCCTGCCAATATTTCATGTCGCGCAAGCACTGGCAGATTTACAAGCACGACGAATCCGGTAAAGCGGAGGAAGGCGGCTTCAAGACCTGGATGGTGCGCGACGTGCCGCGCAAAGTGGTGGACACGGCGCTGTCCCTCGCGCGCCTCATCGGCGACGGGCTGTACGGCGTGGACATCAAGGAAACCCCCAAGGGCGTTTACGTCATCGAAATCAACGACAACCCCAACCTGGACGCCGGCATCGAAGACGACTGGCTGGGGGACGAACTCTACGCCACCGTCGTGCGCGAATTCCTGCGTCGCATCGAAATGCGCCGCTGGAGCTGATCCAGCCCAACCGTTCCGCTCATGGTCCTACCGAAAAATTCCGCCGGCTTGTTCGCCGCTTATACCGCTTTGGCCGGCGATGCCAAAACCCTGTTGGACTTGCTGGCCGTCGCCTACACGCCGCTGCCCCAAAGCGAGCTGGATCGCGCGCTGCGGTCCCTGAAAATCAAGCAACCGGCTAAAACCCTGGCCGTGCCCCTGGCGCAGTCCGGCCTGGTGCTGGTGGAATCGGCTTACGGCAATACCCGCTTATACAGCTGCGCCCTGCCCATCGTGGAATTGGTGGCCCGGCGCTTGGCGCAAACCGGCGACTTCGACTTGCTCGCCCAGGCGGTGGAAGCGGTGGCGCCGTTGCCCACGCCCTACTTCCAGGCGCAGAAATACGATTTTTACAGCCCCGACCAGCTCATCCGCGCGGTGCGTATCGCCCTCTACCGGCGCGACTTCGCCCTCATCGAGGACTATTACGCCACCCTGCGCAACGATCGCTTCGGCCTGGTGAAGGCCCGGGGATTGGGCGACTGGCGCGATCCGGCCGACGTCTATCGGCTGATTTGCGGCAATCCCTTCGACCGGGACTGGCTGCTGAGCCTGCCGGCGGACATCGTCGACGCGGCCTTGCCCGGGCTGGCGGCCTGCGCCGTCAACGATTGGCGACACGACGCGGCGCTGTTCCAGCTGCTGCAAGAGGGCTGCGCCGGCGAACTGGGACGGGAAGTGCCGCGCCGCTGGCACTTTTTCCTGGGGATATGGCGGTTGCTGCGGGGCGAATTCGAGGATTGCGCCGCGCCCATGGCGCAATCCCGCGAGCTGGGCTTGCCGGCCTGGTTGGCGCTGCTGCGGGAAGGCAGCGACAGCGGCATCGCCCGGTTCGACGCCAGCCTGGCGGAACTGAGGAAACTCACCGGCAAGCGCAAGGCGTTTTTCCCGGCCACGCTGGGCGCCATGCATCTGTTGGCCTTGTGGTTGCGCAACCGGGGCGGCGACGCCCGCGACGCGGAAAGCCTCCTGGCGCTGTGGCTGAAGCTGAGCGGCGGCGTGCCCGTCGGTCCCTGCTTGGCCAGCGTGCCGGGCCTGATCAACAGCCACGCGCCGGCCGCCGTGGCCTTCGCCGGCGATCTCGACCGCTTGGCCGGCCTTTGGCGCGGCGCTTCCATGGATTTCGTGCTGGTCTATTTGTTGGCGACTTGGTTGCAGCGCGAAGCCGCTCAGCGGCATCTCGACACCGCCCTGCAATGTTTGGCGTTGGCCGATGCGGCCGGTTTCGCCTGGCCGGCGGCGGAGCTGGCGGCGTTGATCGCCTTGGCCGACCCGGCGCAAACCGGCTGCAAGGAGCGGGCGGACGCTTTCGAGCAAGCCCGCGGCATGACCCTGCTGGCGCGCCGCTTCCATTACGAGGAGCCCTGGGAGCGCGCTTTGCGCTCCCTGGCCAATCTGGGCGCGGCCAAGGCGGAGTCCGACGAGCTGGTCGCGCCCGCAGTGGAAACCCGGCTGGGGTGGCTGGTGAGCAGACCGGCCGGCCCTGGCGGAGCGCCGTCCTATGGGCTGGAGCTGCGCGAGCAAAAGCGCGGTCCCAAGGGCTGGGCCAAGGGCAAGGCGGTTACGTTCAAAAAGCTGGCCGAAATGGCGGCGGCCGGCGAAAGCTGGTTGATCGAGCAGGATCGCCAAGTGGCGCGCCACGTCAAGCAGGATCGCCACGGCAACGGTTACGTCATGTCCGAGCGCGGCTGGCTGGCCCTGGCCGGCCATCCCCATTTGCAGTGGGCCGACACCGGCCAAACCATGGAGCTGGCCCTGGGCCGGCCGGAACTGCTGGTGCAGAAACTCAAGGACGAGCAAGTGCGCATTACCCTTGAGCCGCCTTTCGCCGACGACCGGAACATCGTGTTGTGGCCGGAAACCCCCAACCGTCTCAAGGTGGCGGAAATTCTCGGCGAACATCGCCGCATCCGCATGGCCTTGGGCGAGGACGGCATCGTCGTGCCCTTGTCCGCCCGCGAGCGGGTGCTGGAAGCCCTGGGGGCCGTGTCCTCCGTGGTCACCGTGCAATCGGATATCGGCGGCGCGGTGGCGGACGGCGAAACCGTCGCCGCCGATCCCCAGCCGCGGGTGCACCTGCTGCCGGAAGGGAGCGGCCTGCGAGTGGAAATCCTGGTGCGCCCATTCGGCGAAAGCGGGCCGTATTACCCTCCCGCCGTCGGCGGCCGCTCGGTGGTCGTCGAAACGGACGTCAAACGCCTGCATACCGACCGTGACCTGAAGGGCGAAAGCCAGCTGGCTCAGGCACTGGTGGACGCTTGCCCCATCCTGCTGCACGCGACCGGCTACCAGGACTACGCCTGGCATGTGGAAGAGCCGGAAGCCTGTTTGGAGCTGTTGCTGCAATTGCAGTCCCTTGCCCCGCCCGCCCGCATCGAATGGCCCCAGGGGGAAAGCTTCCGCCTGGCCGGCCAAGCGGGGTTGAAGCAGCTCAGCGTCAATGTGCGCCAGTCCCGCGATTGGTTCGTCCTGAACGGCGAGTTGCGCCTGGACGACGGTCAAATACTCGACATGCAGCGCCTGCTGGAGCTGGTGGGACAAAGCCAGGGCCGCTTCATCCAACTGGACGACGGCCGATTCCTGGCCCTGACCGACGCTTTCCGCAAGCGGCTGGCGGAGCTGGATAGCCTGGCGGAGGGCCACGGCAAGGAACGGCGCCTCCACGCCCTGGCCGCGCCGCTGTTGGAGGACTGGGCGGAAGAGGCCGGGGAGTTCGTTTACGACGACGCCTGGCGCGACCGCATCGCCCGCCTGCGCGACGCGGAAGCGCTGCAGCCGATATTGCCGAGTAATCTGCAAGCCGAATTGCGCGACTACCAGGTCGAAGGCTACAACTGGCTGGCGCGCTTGGCGCACTGGGGCGTGGGCGCCTGCCTGGCGGACGACATGGGCTTGGGCAAGACCCTGCAAGCGCTGGCCCTGATTTTGAGCCGCGCTCCCGGCGGCCCCAGCCTGGTGGTCGCGCCAACCTCGGTCTGTCTCAACTGGCACAGCGAAGCCGTCCGTTTCGCGCCGTCGCTCAACGCGCAGGTGCTGGGTGCCGGTGATCGGCAGAAAGTGGTGGAGGGGTTGGGTCCCATGGACCTGCTGGTGTGCAGCTATTCCCTGCTGCAACAAAGCAGTGTGGCGGAGTTGCTGGGCGCGATCACCTGGCGCACCATCGTGCTGGACGAGGCCCAGGCCATCAAGAACATGGCCACCAAGCGCTCCCAGACCGCCATGAGTTTGCAGGGAGAGTTCAAGCTCATCACCACCGGCACGCCGGTGGAAAACCACTTGGGCGAGCTGTGGAACCTGTTCCGCTTCATCAATCCCGGCCTGCTCGGTTCCCTGGAAAGTTTCAACCGCCGCTTCGCCGCCCCCATCGAGCGGGGCGACAAGGAGGCCCGCCACCGCCTCAAGCGCCTGGTGCAGGCCTTCGTGCTGCGGCGGCTCAAGTCCGACGTGCTGGACGAGCTGCCTTCCCGCACCGAGATCACCCTGACGGTGGAGTTGAGCGAGCAGGAGCGGGCTTTCTACGAAGTTCTGCGCCGCAAGGCCGTGTCCGATTTGGCCAACAGCGGCGCCGGCCAGGGCGAAAAGCACCTGCAAGTGCTGGCGGCCATCATGAAACTGCGCCGCGCCTGCTGCCACAGCTCCTTGGCGCAGCCGGGCATGGCCTTGCCCAGCAGCAAGCTGGCCCTGTTCGGCGAGACCCTGGACGAGCTGTTGGACAACCGCCACAAGGCCTTGGTGTTCAGCCAGTTCGTCGATCACCTGGGCCTGTTGCGCGATTACCTGGAAGAAAAAGGCATCGCCTACCAATACCTGGACGGCCAGACGCCGGCGGCCGAACGGAAGAAACGGGTGGACGCCTTCCAGGCCGGCCAGGGCGACGTGTTCCTCATCAGCCTCAAGGCCGGCGGCGTCGGCCTCAATCTCACCGCCGCCGACTACGTCATCCACATGGACCCCTGGTGGAACCCGGCGGTGGAAGACCAAGCCTCCGACCGCGCCCACCGCATGGGCCAGCTGCGTCCCGTCACCATCTACCGGCTGGTGGCCAAGGACACCATCGAGGAAAAAATCGTCGCCCTGCACCGCCACAAGCGCGATTTGGCCGACAGCGTGCTGGCCGGCGGCGAGGCCGGCGGAAAGATCGGCACCGAAGAGCTGTTGCAGCTGATCCGCGAAGATTGACGGCGTGCCGCGTCAGCGGCCGGGCCGATTCCCGCCCTCCTGTCTCCCGGCGACGGCGCTTGCGCCGCCGCTTACATAAAACTGTCATCAAACATCGTTATGTTACCGCTCCGTAGTGGCTGGGAGCGGCCGCATAAAATCCGCCGCTCCACCCGATAACCCCTGTATAGCGGTGGAAAAACATGACCTCCCATAGCGCTGTCGAGATTTCTCCCAAACCAAGCGCCCACGCCCGGCCGGGGTTCGCTAAGGATTTGCTTATCAATGCGCCGGTGGCGAATCCGGATCAGACCACCGAAGAGGTGCTGCAAATTTTCACCGACCACGCCGGCGTGGCGGCGCTGCCGGTGGTGGAAGGGCGGCTGCCCATAGGCCTGATCAACCGCAACATGTTCATGGACAATCTGGCGAAGCCCTTCCGCCGGGAAATTTTTGCGCGCAAAAGCTGCATCGCCTTCATGGACAAGTCGCCCCTCTTGGTGGATCAGCACACGACGCTGCAAGACCTGAGCTTCATGGCGGTGCAAGCCGGCAGCAAGGCGCTGAACGACGGCTTCATCGTGACCGACGGCGACGACTACCTGGGCATCGGCACCGGCTTCGACCTGATGCGGGCGTTGTCCAGCCTGCAGGCCCATAAGAACCGGCTGGTGATGGAAAGCATCGACTACGCCAGCTTGATACAAAAATCCTATTTACGTCCCTTCAAGCAGCAAATGAAAGCCGCTTTGGGCGACCACTTCATCCACTGGGCGCCTCGCGACGTGGTGGGCGGCGACTTCTACCACTTCGCCCAACACGCCGACGGCTTTTTCGCCGCCGTCATCGACTGCACCGGCCACGGCGTGCCCGGCGCTTTCATGACCATGATCATGGCCTCCACCTTGGACCATTTGCTGGACCAGGACAGCTGCCGCGATCCGGCCGGCCTGCTGGGCCGGATGAACGTGACGGTGAAGGAAACCCTGGGACAGTTCGGCGGCGCGGCCCGCGAGGACAACGAACTGCAAACCGACGACGGCATGGACGCCGCCTTCCTGTGGTGCGAACCCCAGCGGCGCCGGCTGGTATATGCCGGCGCCCGCACGCCGTTGTACATCAGCGCGGCGGGGGAGGAAGAAGTGTTGCAGCTGGACGGCGACCGCAAAGGGGTGGGATACCGCGACACGCCCCCCGACTACGGCTGGACCAACCAGGAGATGCGCTTGGCGGAGGATTGCTGCGTTTACGCTACCTCGGACGGCATCGTCGACCAGATCGGCGGCGAGCGGCGCATCGCCTTCGGCAAAAAGCGCTTGAAACAACTGATTCAAACGCACCGGGGGCAACCCATGGCGCGACAGGAAGCGGCCATCATCCAGGCTTTTCACCAATACCAGGGCCAGGAAGAGCGGCGCGACGACGTTACCTTGCTGGGGTTTCGCGTTTAACCGCCGATCCGGCTCGGCCAATATAGGCATGACTCATGGAAATCAACGCATTAAATACGTTCAATCAAGCGGCGCAAAACGCCGGCGTGCTGTTTTATTACACGGGCGGCTTTTCGCAAAGCATCGTCACCGCCATGTCGGATATGTTGAAACATAAACTGCAAGCCAACGGCGTTACCGGTTCCACGGCGAGAAAGATTTTTTCCGCTTTCGTGGAAATGGCGCAAAACGTGGTCCATTACTCGGAAGATCGGGTAACCGATGCCGACGCGGTGGATCGCGAAGTGCGTTACGGCACCATGGCGGTCGGTGTCGGCCAGGCCGGCTATTTCGTGTTGTGCGGCAATTCCGTCGCCCGCGCCAGGGTGCCGGTGCTGCGGGAACGCCTGGACCCCATTTGCCAAATGACCACCCAGGAAATCAAGGAGGCATACAGGCAGCAGCTGAGAGGCGCGACCGATGCGGACAGCAAAGGCGCCGGACTGGGTTTTTTGACCGTGGCGCGCGAGGCCACCAGCCCCATCGAATATTCCTTTGTCGATGCCGGGGAAACGGCGGGCGACCACGTATCTTTCTATCTGAAGGCCAATATCTGAAGGAGAATAGCCATGACCGATTTACATATTCCCGCCACCGAGTGTTCGCCGGAAGTGGATTTTCGTTTTTCGCAAAACTCCCTCGTGCTTCGCGGCGAATCCTTTCCGGAAAATGCGGCGCAATTCTACGAACCGATTCTGACCCGCCTGGAATCGTTTTTGGGCGCCGCCAACGGCCTGATGATCGACGTGGTGGTGGAGTTGAAATACTTCAACAGCGCCAGCACCAAAATGCTGTTCAATCTGTTCGCCCTGTTGAACGGCGCCAGCGATGCCGACAACGTGGTGCACGCGCGCTGGCTGCACGACCCGGAAGACGACATGATTCTGGAGTTCGGTGAAGAATTGCAGGAAGAATTCGATCAGGTCAAATTCACCATGGCGGCGCTCGAACCGGCTTGAGTCGGCGGCGACTTTAATTCCGCCGTTCGGCGGCAGGAGGGAGCCGCGCGTTGTTCGCTCGGTTGGTTCGGCCGCGTCGCCTTGCGGCAATCCGTGGGGCCTGCGGCCCGCCATGGCATAATGCCGCCACGGTGCCGGGGGCGAAGGGCCGCTGCGCCGGATTTTCCTCCAACCAACCGGGGTGGCAATGATCGAAGATCTCAAGGGCAACGAATCCTGGCGCATGTTCAGGATCCTTAGCGAATTCACCGAAGGATTCGACAAACTGTCCGATGTCCGCTGGGGCGTTTCCATTTTCGGTTCCGCCCGCATCAAGCCCGACCATCCTTACTACCTCGCCGCCCAGAAAGTGGCGGAACTGCTGGCCGACGACGGCTATACGGTCATCAGCGGCGGCGGTCCCGGCATCATGGAAGCCGCCAACAAAGGCGCTTTCCAGCAGCACGGCGGCTCGGTGGGCCTGAACATCGAGTTGCCCCACGAGCAGCACCCCAATCCCTATCAGTCCATCGGCCTGACGTTTCGCTATTTCTTCGCCCGCAAGGTGATGTTCGTGAAGTATTCCATGGGCTACGTATGCATGCCCGGCGGCTTCGGCACCCTGGACGAATTCTTCGAAGCGCTCACCTTGATGCAAACCCACAAAATTTACCCCCTGCCCCTCATCCTGTTCGGCTCCCAGTTTTGGGGCGGGCTACTCGACTGGGTAAAAGGCACGCTGCTGACGGAAGGCCTGATCTCCGAAGACGAGCTGGAGGTGATCTCCGTCACGGATAGTCCCCGGGAGGTGCTGGAGATCATGAATCGGCACCGCGACTGGAAGATGCAGAAGATCGCCGAGGCCCAGGCGCGGCGGAATAGGGGCGAGCAGCGGTGACGGTCGGGCTGGGCCGCTGTGCGCCCAGCGGGCTACGGCGGAAAGGCCGTGATTAGGCCATAAGCGCCGGGGGATGCCGCGAGTCTCCCCCGTGCTTGACGGGCGGTCCCGCCCTTCGGCCTCTCGGGCTATCGCCTCACGCCCAGATATCGATGGGAGCGCTCGGGGTGTCGCTGCTGCTGCTGCTTCTGACTTCGCTGCCGGGAAGGTTGGGGTGTTCGACGACTTGCTGGATGGCCGCCGCCTGCCGATGAACCCGGTTTTGGACTTGCTGCGCCGCTTGCAGCAAGGCGGCCGCGCCGGAGGACGAAACATGGCTGGTACTCATATGTATCGGTTCCTTGGTTCGGTGAACGGGGCGTGGAATGTTTGAGGCGCAACGGCTCAAGCCTCGGTTATCCGTCTGTCGATGGGAGACAAGCATACGACAGGATCCCTGCCGGTGTCTCCATTTCCGCTCGGGAGGATTCTCCCGCGCCGCCGCCAAGCGCTCGGCGCGGGCGTATTGCATCATAATACCCCGGCCCGTCCGCGAAAAAGCCACAAGGAGCGTTCCATGTTCGACAACCCGATCAATAGCAAAATCGCCGAATTTTTGACCGGCATCGGTATCGGGGTCGTCCCGGGGGAAATTGCCGAGCAAACCGTGCTCCCCGGTATCTTGGTGGATCACGGCACGCTGCGGATCGACGAGGCGAAGCTGGTTTCGCCGGGGGATATCCTGCACGAGGCGGGGCATTTGGCGGTGGCGCCGGCGGAAAAGCGCGGCCGGCTGTACAACGACGTCAGCAAGAACGCCGGCGACGAGCTGGCCGCCATCGCCTGGTCCTGGGCGGCGACTTTGCATCTCGGCCTCGATCCGGCCCTGTTGTTCCACCCCCACGGCTACAAGGGCGCCGCCGCGTCGTTGCTGGAAAATTTCTCCGAAGGCCGCTATTTCGGGGTGCCGCTGTTGCAGTGGATGGGATTGACCTGGGAGACGGAGCGGGCCCAACAGCACGGCGTTCCCCCTTTCCCGCACATGGTGCAATGGCTGCGGGATTGACGCCGTCGGCCACGTTGACGTCCAAGCGGCGCCGGGCTAAAAAGCGCCGGTATCCCGTCTAATGCCCCGGCGGCAATCGAGGTTCCCGATGAATAAGATGAAAGACGGCGATGGCATAACGTGGCTCGACGATGTCGAGGAGCATGACTATCCCGCCGCAAAATCCTATTTGCTGCTTCTCTTCGGGGAAGCGGAGACCGCAAAACTGGTCTCCCGGCTCAAAGCCGCGGAAATCGTTCAATTCAAGGCGAAAGACATATTCCGGGCGTCGCAGCTGTCGCTACTGGGGGTCAGCAACTCCCACGTGGAGAAAGACAGGAAGAAGATCAAGAACGGAACGCCGCTTTCGCCGTTGCTGCTGGTCAGGGACGAGAAGAACGGCAAAGTCGTCATCGCCGACGGCTACCATCGCCTGTGCGCCATTTACGGCTTCGACGAGGACGCTTGGATCCGCTGCAAGATCGTTTAGACCAGTGGCAGGGATGCGCCGATCCTTTTCGCCCCTCGCTGCTCGCGGCGACGAAATCCATGGCGCCTTTGCAAACGATCGTAAGGCCCGACTTTTAGTCGGCTGGTTTTCCCACTAAACTACTCGGCCATTGCCAACCCATTGATCCCACCCTACCTAGCGGGATCGATCTCCCTTGGGGCGGTTGCTTAGGCAACCGCCCATTTTTTGGAGCCGGATCGTGATCGACATTGAGCAATACCGCATTTCCCAGGCGCCTTATTACCGGGCCCAGGGCGAAGAAATCGCCCTGTACGAAGCCGCCTACGCCGCCCGCTTGCCCGTCATGCTCAAAGGCCCCACCGGCTGCGGCAAGTCCCGCTTCGTCGAATACATGGCCTGGAAGCTGGGCAAGCCGCTCATCACCGTGGCCTGCAACGAGGACATGACGGCTTCCGACCTGGTCGGCCGTTACCTGTTGGACAAGGACGGCACCCGCTGGCAGGACGGCCCGCTGACCCTGGCGGCGCGCATCGGCGCCATTTGCTATCTCGACGAAGTCGTCGAGGCGCGCAAGGACACCACCGTGGTGATCCACCCCCTCACCGACTACCGCCGCACCCTGCCCCTGGACAAGAAGGGCGAGCTGATCGAAGCCCACGCCGATTTCCAGCTGGTGATCTCCTTCAATCCCGGCTACCAGACCTTGATGAAGGACTTGAAACAGTCCACCAAGCAGCGCTTCGCCGCGCTGGAATTCGACTATGCCGACGCCGAGACGGAACAGGCCATCGTGACCAAGGAAACGGGTATCGATAGCGACACCGCCGCCAAGCTGGTGCAGATCGCCCACCGCGCTCGCAAGCTCAAGGGCCACGGCCTGGAGGAAGGCATCTCCACCCGTTTGCTGGTGTACGCCGGCCAGCTGATCGGCCAGAACATCGCCCCCCGCGCCGCCTGCCGCATGGCCCTGTCGCGCCCCATCACCGACGACGCCGACATCCGCGACACGCTGGAGCACGCCATCGACAGCTATTTCGACTGACGCCGCCGTTCCGGCCAGCCAGGGCGTGACCATGCTCGAAACCCGCCTCATCCAGGAATACCGCCAAAAGCTGCGCTGCAACGCGCCGCGGGTGGAGGAAATTTTTCCCGGCTGCCTGGAAGAAGCGCTCGGCGTCATGTCGCCGGCCGGGGTGGACGCCTGGCTGGAAGGCGCTTCGCTCATCGCCGGGCTGGGCCGCGGCCAGGAGCTGCCGCTGATTTTCCTGCAGGAAATGCCCCAGGTGGCGGCCCTGGCCGGCGAGGCGGTGATCGCCCCGGTGGCGGAGCTGGCCCGGCATTTGTCGCGGGCCGGCGCGCCCAAGGCCATCGCCCCCTTGCTGGCGCGGCTGCCGGCCTGCGCCCGGCGGCTGGTGGAGCCGGCCCTGCTGGGCGATTACCTGGGCCTGGTGGAACGGCTGGCCGGCCAGGCGCCGGCGGTGTTGCCGCTGCTGCTGGAACGCAGCGATTATTTGCTGGGCCAGCTGTCCCTGGGCGGCTTGCGCAACTGGGTCGATTACGGCCTGCGCGCCTACCGCGACCAGCCGCACCGCATCGGCGACTACTTCACCCTGCAATCGGCCGACAGCCGCGCGGCGTTGCAGCGGGAACGCCACGGCACGCTCTTCGCCGACCACGAACGGCGGCTGCGCCTGTACCTGCGGGCGTTCTGGGACAGCGACGCGGAGCTGCATCCCTATTCCCTGGCCTTCGACATCGAGCGCCGCCCCCGCCCTCATCTGGATAAACGCGGCATCCACCTGCCGGACGTTTACGACGACGTTTTTAGCACCCTTATCCCTAACTCTGCCCAGGAGCCTAGGAACGGAGACAACCCCTTCTCCCCTCGGGAGAAGGCCGGGATGAGGGAATTAGAAAGCCGTGGCCCTTTGCCCCCCCTCACCCCAACCCTCTCCCGAGGGAAGAGGGAGCCACTCATACGCGGCATCGACCGCTACCGCGCCCTGCTGGCCCACTTGTCGGCCCATCGGCTGTGGAGCCGGCCTTTCATCGCCGACAACTACAACCGCTACCAGCAGATTTTCATCGAGGTGTTCGAGGACGCCCGCGTCGAGCACCTGGCCATGGCGCGCTATCCGGGCCTGCGGCGGCTGTGGCAGGCGCTGCATCCGATACCGAAGGAAGGCGCCTGCCCGGCCGACCATTCGCCCATCCGCCACCTGGCGGCCATGCTGTCGCGGGCGCTGCTGGACCCCGGCCATCCTTACACCGATCCGGTATTGTTGGAATTCGTGCAGCGTTTCCATCAGCGTATGGCCGCCGCTCCCCACGACACCGCCATCGCCACGGACTTGGGCGTGGAGTACCTGGTGCGGACGCACAATGAGACGTTCCGGTATCCCAAGGTATATTTCACCGACACCGAGGCGAGCTACCGGGACGACAACCGCTACTTGTGGATATTCCTGGAGGATACCGAGGAGGAGGACGATTTCCACTCCGACCACGCCGCCGCCAATCCCAAGGCCGAAGAAGATCGCCAGCCCGCCGGCCTGGCGCGGCATCACCCGGAGTGGGACCGGGAAGCGCAGTATTACCGGCCGGACTGGGTGACGGTGTATGAGTCCCTGCAAACCGCCGGCGAGGCGGGGGCCATCGACCGGCTGTTGGACAAGCACAGTCCGTTGCTGAAGCGGCTGAAGCGCGTGGTGGACCTGATCAAGCCGCAGCAGCACGCGCGGGTGCGTTATCAGGAGGAAGGCTCCGAGCTGGATTTGGACGTGGCCATCCGCGCCGTCATCGACTACAAATCCGGCGGCACGCCGGACCCCCGCATCCATTACAGCCATAAACACGACGGCCGCGATTTCGCCGTGATGCTGCTGTTGGACCTGTCCCAGTCCGTCAACGAGACGCCGGCCGGCTGCCGGTCCTCCATCCTGCAACTGAGCCAGGAAGCCGTGTCCCTGCTGGCGGAAGCGGTGAGCGCCATGGGCGATCCCCTGGCCATCGCCGGCTTCGCTTCCAACACCCGCCACGAGGTGCGCTATTTCCACTTCAAGGGGTTCGGCGAACCCTGGGACGACACCGTGAAAGCCCGCCTGGCCGGCATGCAGGGCGCGTTGTCCACCCGCATGGGCGCGGCCCTGCGCCATGCCGGCCACTACCTGGCGGCGCGTTCCGCCGGCAAAAAGCTGCTGTTGCTGCTCAGCGACGGCGAACCGGCCGACATCGACGTGGAAGACCCCGCCTACCTGTGCGCCGACGCCCGCAAAGCGGTGGAGGAACTGTCCATGCGGGGCATCGCCAGTTATTGCATCACCCTGGATCCCCTGGCCGACCAGTATGTGGCTGACATTTTCGGCCGCAACAACTACACGGTGGTCGATCGCATCCAACGGTTGCCCGAGCGGTTGCCGCAGTTGTTTTTGTCCCTCACCCAGTGAAACCGGCGCGCCGTCGCGCCGGACGGCTTGGCTTGGCCGGCCGAGCGGTTTGTTCCGTTCCGGCGATTCCACTACAATAACCGCATTCCCGCACCATTGCGCCGCTGGCCCTCTCGAGGGCGAGGGGCTGGAAAAGCCGTCCCTGCGATTTGGGGGTGCATCTACGCCTCGCCACGAGCGGCGGGCAAAGCCCGCGAGTTAAGACAAAAAAACCAACGGATAACGAGCTTATGGCTTCCGACCCCACGCAAGCGCCGGATGGCGCTCTGCTGTTGAGCGAACAGGTGAAGCGCGCCCTGCAAGGTTATTTCGCGCAATTGGACGGCTATCCAGTCAGCGACCTCCATGCCATGGTGTTGCGCGAAGTGGAAAGGCCGTTGCTTCAGACCGTGCTGGAGCAGTCCGGTTATAACCAAACCAAGGCCGCGCAAATGCTCGGCCTGAGCCGCAGCACCCTGCGCAAGAAAATGGCCCAACTCGGTCTGGAATAAGGAATCCCCCATGTCCCACAGCGCCCCCATCACCATCCAACGCGCCCTGGTCAGCGTTTCCGATAAAGCCGGCGTGGCCGATTTCTGCCGCGAGCTGCACCGCCTGGGCGTGGAAATCCTTTCCACCGGCGGCACCGCCAAGCTCCTGGCGGCGGAAGGCATCCCGGCGCGGGAAGTGTCCGACTACACCGGCTTCCCGGAAATGATGGACGGCCGCCTCAAGACCCTGCACCCGAAAATCCACGGAGGCATCCTCGGCCGGCGCGGCCAGGACGAGTCCGCCATGGCGGCCCACGGCATCGCCCCCATCGATCTGGTGGTGGTGAACCTCTATCCCTTCGAGGCCACCGTCGCCAAGCCGGACTGCACGCTGGAAGACGCCATCGAGAACATCGACATCGGCGGCCCCACCATGGTGCGTGCCGCGGCCAAGAACCACGCTTCCGTCGCCATCGCGGTAGATCCGGCCGACTATCCGGCCCTGTTGGCGGAAATGGCCGCCAATAAGGGCGCCTTGGGCGCCGACACCCGCTTCCGCCTGGCGGTGAAAGCGTTCGAGCACACCGGCCGTTACGACACCACCATCGCCGCCTACTTGGGCAAGGCGCCGACGCAAAGCTTCCCGCAGCGCCTCGATCTGTCGTTCCGCCTGGCCCAATCCATGCGCTATGGCGAAAACCCCCACCAGGGCGCCGCTTTTTACACGGAAGACAGCCCGCCCGCCGGCAGCATCGCCAGCGCCCGCCAACTGCAGGGCAAGGAACTGTCCTACAACAACATCGCCGACGCCGACGCGGCGCTGGAATGCGTCAAGGCTTTTCCGGAAAGCCCGGCCTGCGTCATCGTCAAGCACGCCAACCCCTGTGGCATCGGCTTGGAAGGGAGCTTGCTGGCCGCTTACGACAAGGCTTACGCCACCGACCCGACCTCGGCCTTCGGCGGCATCATCGCCTTCAACCGCCCGTTGGACGCCGCCACGGCGCAGGCCATCGTCGGCCGCCAGTTCGTGGAAGTCATCATTGCCCCGTCGGTGGATAAGGACGCCCAGGCGGTGCTGGCCGCCAAGCAGAACGTGCGGGTGCTGGAATGCGGACTGTGGCCGGACGTGCCCGCCGCCGCCTGGGACTTCAAGCGCGTCAACGGCGGCCTGCTGGTGCAGGACCGCGACGACTCTTACGTCAAGCGCGAGGACATCCGCGTGGTGAGCCGCCGCCAGCCCACGGCGCAAGAGCTGGAAGACCTTTGGTTCGCCTGGCGCGCCGCCAAGTTCGTCAAATCCAACGCCATCGTCTACGCCAAGAACCTGCAAACCGTCGGCATCGGTGCCGGCCAGATGAGCCGCGTCTATTCCGCCAAAATCGCCGCCCTCAAGGCCAGCGACGAAGGCTTGGAAGTGAAAGGCTCGGTGATGGCTTCCGACGCCTTCCTGCCGTTCCGCGACGGCCTGGACTCCGCCGCCGCCGTGGGCATCACCGCCGTCATCCAGCCGGGCGGCTCGGTGCGCGACGAAGAAGTGATCGCCGCTGCCGACGAGCACGGCATCGCCATGGTGTTCACCGGCATGCGGCATTTCCGCCACTGAGTGGATGAAACGGATCGCCGGCCGGCGATCCGCCTTCGTTGCCAGTCGTTGCGAAACGCCCTATACTTCAGCCCCTTAGGGAATTCACGTGCCAATGGGATGGCGCCACCGTAGCGGATTCCTCGCGTCACGCGGCAGTGCTGCGTACGTTTGTCCCCTTTCCGGCGCAGCACTCCCGCCGCGCTGATGTCGGTATGCCCCTTTCTGTGTTCCGGTTAGCGTCGCGTTAGACGTTTCGCGCGCGCCAGCCGACTCAGGCAATCGCCTATTTTTCCTCTGTTCCGCTTGCCGGTGTCGGCCAATTGTTCGGCCAACCCGCGCATCTCGCAAATATCCTCTACGCTGGCGTTAGTTTTAGGGACGCGCGCGGCCGTATCGGCGTTTCCTTGATTCGTTCCATCGTTTTGGTGCGGCGACCTCGTCCCCTTGACCGTTGCCGTGGGCGCAGCAAGGGGTGTGCCTTGTTGACTTAGGAATTCATCGATACAAAGGATGATTAAGCGCTTTCCCGTCGAACAACTCCAAGTGGGGATGTACGTCTGTCGTATAGAACGCGGTTGGGTGGACACGTCTTTTTGGTCCGACGGCCGCACTATCGACTCCGAGGCCGAGTTGTGCCGCTTGCGGGAATGTTGCCAATACGTCTACGTGGACACGGCGAAAGGCAGCGATCGCGCCAAGACGCCAACCGCGCCGGCCAGTAACGTGGACGGCCAGGGCGACGCTCCGCAGGGGAGCGCCGCCGCGTTGTATCGGCACAGCTACAGCGTGTTGGAAGAGGTGTTCGAGGACGCGCGCCTGGGCGGCAGCATCGACGGCAATGCGGCGCGCGCCGTGGTGCGGGACCTGACGCTGAGCGTCCTGGCCGACAGCAACGCCCTGCTTTGCCTGACGTCGCTCAAGGACAAGCACGACAGCTTGGCGCGCAAGTCCGTCAATGTGTGCATTTTGACGTTGGCCTTCGGCAAGGCGATCGGCATACCCAAGGCCACATTGCACGACCTGGGCTTGGGCGCCTTGTTGCACGACGTCGGCATGCTGCAGGTTCCCGACGAGATCTTGCACAAAACGGACAAGATGTCCGCGGAGGAACGCGCCGTATTGGAGAAGCACGTTTTGTACGGCCTGCGCATGCTGGCTGCCTCGCGCGCCTGCTCCGAAAGCGTCCTAAAAATCGTCCATTGCCATCATGAGTGGGTGGATGGCAGCGGGTATCCCCAGGGGCTTAAGGCGAATGCCATCGGCCTGTTCCCCCGCATGGTGAGCATCGTTTCCGTTTACGAGGCGCTGACGCGGGAGCGGGGCTACAGCAAGCCCCTCTCCCCCGCCGCCGCCTTGCGCCACCTTTACGGTTTGAAAGGGGTGCAGTTCGACGCCAGGCTGGTGGAGAAATTCATCAGCACATTGGGAATTTATCCCAGCGGTTGCCTGGTCAAGCTCAGCAGCGGCGAAATCGCCCAAGTGGTTTCCGTTTCCGAGCAAAACCGCCTGCGCCCCAGGGTGCTCATCGTCCTGGACGCCAACGGCAGGCAGCCGCCAAGTCCTTTGACGAGGGATTTGGCGCAGACGCAGGGCTTATTCGTCAAGCAGGCGGTGGAGCCGGCGCAGTTGCCTGATTATTTGTGGTCGCCGCTCAAGGAAAATATAAATAAATTAGAGGATGATTCATGCAGGCTTTAATTTCTCTGAACGACAGCGCTGCGTTTTGCGGCGAAGAGGAGGATATTCGCTTCCATATCGCTCGGCAGCCTATTTGCGACCAGAAAACCAATATTATCGGCCACGAGCTGTTGTGTCGTCACCAGTCCGGCGCGAGCCGCGCGTGGTTTGACGATTCCGATTTGGCGACGGCGGAAGTGTTCATTACCGCGCTAATCGATGCCGGAATAGAAAAGTTGTCGCAGTACGTGCCGCTGTTCGTCGCCTGCCCGGCCTTGGACAGCGGCTGCGGGCGACACGGCGTACTCGCCGGGCTGTGCTATTGGCCGGCGGTTTATTGGGCCGACGGGGTGATGCGCGAAGCCCGCGGCGCATCGGCGTGACTATGCGCGAAGCGACCGCCGTCGATTGCCAGCACCAGGACGCGCCGTTAGGGGAATGCGCCACGGCGAAAACCTCCAACTACGTTCGGGGCTGCTTGGAGCGGGACACCTTTGGCTTGCCCCTCGACCATCCCTGCCGTGATTGCTCGTTGGAATATCGGCTTAGCCTCATGAATCGACTGACGGTTCGGGAACTGTTCCGCTGGGCGCGATAAGCGACGCGGACGCCCCGCCGGCTCTGCTCCGAACGGCCCGGGCGGCGCCAGCGCCGGGTTCCGCCGCAGCGGCGGCGTATAATGGCGTTTTCCCATCGCCAGTCTCATGTCCTGCTTTTCCCCGCCTCCCGGCGCTTTCGCCGCCGCCGATTTGTGCGTCAAATGCGGCCTTTGCCTGCCGTACTGCCCTACTTACCGGTTGAGCCGGGACGAGGCCGAATCGCCGCGCGGCCGCCTGGCGCTGATGCAGGGTTGGGCCGAAGGCAAGCTGCAAGCCACGCCGGCCCTGCGAACCCATCTGGGCAACTGCCTGTCTTGCCGGCGCTGCGAGGTGGTGTGTCCGGCCAAAGTGCCCTATGGCCGCTTGCTCGACGATTTCCGCGCCGCCCAGCCGCAAGCCGCCGACGGGCCGAGGGGGCGCCTGGCGCGCAAAATCCTGGGCGACGCCGTTTGGCGCAGACGGCTGGCGGACTTGGCGCGCGGTTATGGGCGGTCCGCTTGGCGGCCATGGTTGCGCCGCTGGGTACCCGCCCCGTTGGAAGCCTTGGCTAACCAGCCGGCACCCCTGCAACGGCGGACGTTCTATCCGGCGCAAGGGCCGGAAACGGCGCGGGTAGCGTTGTTTGTCGGCTGCAGCGGCGATTGGTTGGATGCGGATACCGTGCGGGCCGCCATCGTTGCGCTCACCCGGCTGGGCGTGGCGGTGGCGCTGCCGGCCGGTCAAGATTGCTGCGGCGCCCTGCACTGGCACGCCGGGGACAGGTCCGCGGCGGAGCCTTTGCTGGCGGCCAATCGCCGCGCTTTCGCCGGGACCGATGCGGTCGTGTCCTGCGCCAGCGGCTGCGGAGCGTTCCTGGCGGAGCAAGGCGGGCTGGGGCGGCCGGTGCTGGACGTCAGCCGTTTCCTGCTGGACTTGTCCTGGCCCGGCGACGTGGCGCTCAAGCCCGTGCCGGTCAACGTGGTTCTGCACACGCCCTGTACGTTGCGGGATGCGGCGGCGCCGGCGGGGTTGTTGCGCAAGATTCCGGGCTTGGGGTTGTCCCTATTGCCCGACCAGCCGGCCTGCTGCGGCGCCGCCGGTACCTACGGCTTGGATCGCGCCGATTGGGCCGCGCGCTTGCGCGACGAGATCGTCGGCTCAGTGGCGGACGCGGATGTCGTCGCCACCTCCAATGTGGGATGCGCCGGACACTTGCGGGCCGGGTTGGCGGAAGCGGGAAAGGGCGCGGTGGAGGTGCTGCACCCGGTGGCCTTGCTGGCCAGGAGCTTGTAGGCGTGGGCTTCGCGCGCGATCGCCGCGCGCGAAGCGAGTCCCCGACGGTTTAGCGGCGCAGCTGGTAATTGCGGCCGTAGAAGATTTCCGCCATTTCCTGATTGAGCTGGCGCTGGATTTGCTCCCGCTCGTCCTTGTCCAAAGCGCCTTGATCGGTCTCGAACAAGTAGTTGTCCAGGTTGAAGTCCTTCAACATCATCTTGGTGTGGAAGATGTTCTCCTGGTACACGTTCACGTCGATCATCTGGTAACGGTCCGCCGTGGCGTCGGCGATGTAGTTCTGGATCGAGGTGATCTCGTGGTCGATGTAGTGCTTCTGGCCGGCGATGTCGCGGGTGAAGCCGCGCACCCGGTAGTCCATGATGACGATGTCGGACTCGAAGCTGTGGATCAGGTAGTTCAGGGCCTTCAGCGGCGAAATGCGGCCGCAGGTGGACACGTCGATGTCGGCGCGGAAGGTGCTGATGCCGGCGTGGGGATGGCTCTCCGGGTAGGTGTGCACCGTGATGTGGCTTTTGTTCAGGTGCGCCACCACGCTTTCCGGCAGCGGGCCGGGCGTTTCGGCATTGGTCACCGTTTCCGGCACGTCGTGGCCTTCGGAAATCAGCATGGTCACGCTGGCGCCCTGGGGATCGTAGTCCTGCCGGGCGACATTGAGGATTTCCGCCCCGATGATGCTGGTGACGTCGGTGAGGATCTGCGTCAAGCGCGTGGCGCTATAGGCTTCGTCGATGTATTCGATGTAACGGCGCTGGCCCTGTTCCGATTTGGCGTAACAGATGTCGTAGATGTTGAAGCTGAGCGACTTGGTCAGGTTGTTGAAGCCGTGTAATTGTAACTTGTCCATCGACTTGCCAGCAGCCTCCAGTGGATGGTTGTAAAACGAGCCGGGACGCCTGTGTCAGCCTTCGACGATTTCGAAGTCGTGGCTGATTTCGGCGGTTTTGCCCAGCATGATGGAAGCGGAACAGTATTTTTCCGCGGAAAGGTTCACGGCGCGGCTGACGGCGCTTTCCGTCAGGCCGTTGCCGCTGACCACGAAGTGCAGGTGTATTTTGGTGAACACCTTGGGTACGGTGTCGGCGCGCTCCGCGCTGATGTGCACTTCGCAGCCCTTGATCGGATGGCGGCCTTTCCTGAGGATGTCCACCACGTCGAAAGAACTGCAGCCGCCCACGCCCATGAGCAGCATTTCCATGGGACGCGGGCCAAGGTTCTTGCCGCCGGCTTCCGGCGGGCCGTCGATGACCACGGCGTGGCCGCTGCCGGACTCGGCGACGAACAAGCTGTCCTCGATCCATTTGACTCGCGCTTTCATACCATTTCCCAAGGAAAAATAGCGGCATAGCCTACCACAAAAACGCGCTGCCGGCGTAGATGCGCCGCGCAAGCCGGGGGATGCCTTGCAATTGGCGCCGTAATGCAGGAAATTAACCGGATAAACCGCTAAAACCCTATTTAGAACAACGCACTGAAGGCGCATGTATGGAAGACTTGGTAAACGCAGTGGCAACCACCCATCCAGACATGGCGGCCTTTATCCATCATTGCCATTTGCGTCGTTTTCCGGCCAAGTACACCATCATCAAGCCGGGCGACAAAGGCGAAACTTTCTTCTACATCGTCGAGGGTTCGGTTTCCGTCAGCATGATTGACGCGGACGGCCACGAACTGGTGCTGGCCTACATCAACAAAGGGGAGTTCGTCGGCGAGGTGGGCGTATTCCTCGGCGAAATGGTGCGTTACGTGACGGTGCGCACTCGCGAGCCGTGCCAGTTTGCCGAAATCAGCTACCAGCGCTTCCATCAGCTGATCCATACGGACTTGGCGCCCCACGCCACCGGCGTGATGTTCATGATGGCCAAGCAGTTGGCGGGGCGCTTGCTGACCACCAACCGCAAAGTCGGCGACTTGGCTTTCACCGACGTCACCGGGCGCATTTCCCACACGCTGATGGACTTGTGCAAGCAGCCGGACGCCATGACCCACCCGGAAGGCATGCAGATTCGCATCACCCGCCAGGAGTTGGGGCGCATCGTCGGCTGTTCGCGGGAAATGGCCGGTCGTGTGCTGAAGGAATTGCAGAACCAGAAGCTGATCGACGTCAAAGGCAAAACCATTGTCGTTTACGGTACGCGCTAACGTTCCTGCCCCCTACCTGTATTGCCGGCACCCATGATCGGCCGCTTCGCGGTATTTCTCGCTTACCATCTGGAAGGCTCGGCGGCGTACAAGCGCTGGAAAGGCTTTTTCCATAATCTGCTGATTAACCCCCGGTCGCGCATGCGGCCCTATTTCGACTTGTCCATGATGGCGCTGGTGACCCTCAGCGTCTTCCTTTATATCTACGATACGAAACACGGCGGCGGCGTCGCCGGCGAATATCTCGAATATTTCGCCGTCAGCGTGTTTTGCGTGGAATACCTGCTGCGCCTGTGGCTGCACGACGACAGCCATAAGATCGTCATCGAGCACTACGAAAAAGCCGAGTTCCTCAACCTGCGCTTCCGCCTGGGGCCGGCGCTTTGGCACATCCTGTTGCGCAAGTGGCAATACGCCACCACGCCGTTCGCCGTCATCGACCTGTTGGCGATCCTGCCGGTATACCGTCCCCTGCGCATTCTGCGGGTGTTCATCCTGCTGCGCCTGTTCAAGCTGTTCCGTTACGCCCAGAGCTTCAACGAATTCGTGCGGGTGCTGTCGGAAAAACGCTTCGAGCTGTACACCCTGGCGTTTTTCCTCGGTTTCGTGATTTTGGCGTCCAGCGCCGCCATGTACGTGTTCGAAGGCGAGCTCGAAGGCGGGCAGATTCGCGGTTTCAGCGATGCCCTTTATTGGTCGTTCGTCACGCTGTTCACGGTGGGCTACGGCGACATTACGCCGCAAACGCCGGAAGGGCGGATCATCACCTACCTGCTGGTCATCTCGGGCGTGGGCCTGGTGGCGTTCCTGACCTCGCTGTTGATCGCCGCGTTCGCCGAAAAAATGGACGAGCTGCGCGAGCACCGCGTCTATGTCGAGGTGGAAAAGTGCGAGGGCTTGATCGTGGTGTGCGGCTATGGCCGCATGGGCCAGGTCGTGGTGCAGAAATTGGAGGAGGACGGCGCCCGTTTCGTCATCATCGACCGGGACCGGGATCGGGTGGATTTGGCCAAAAAGCGCGGTTTTCTGGCCATCCTGGGCGACGCTTCGAGCAACGAGATCTTGGTCCGGCTCGGCATCCGCGATCAAGTGGGCACGGTGTTATGCCTCACCGGCGACGACGTGCTCAACGTCTACATCACCCTCACCGCCCGTTACCTGAACCCCACGCTCAACATCATTTCCCGCGCCGCCAAGCCGGAATCGGCGCGCAAATTGGAGCAGGCCGGCGCCAATTACGTGATCCAGCCGTTTGAGATGGTCGGTCTCACGGTGGCCGAATACGTCGGCCAGCCGGTGGCGTTCGAAGCGGTTTACGGCATGGCCGGCGGCGACAAATACACGCGGGTCGAGGCGGTGATGGCGGCGGAAGGCTCGGTTTTGGCCGGGGCCCACATCGGCGACATCCGTTTCGACGACATCCGCTTGATTCTGCTCGGCGTGATCGGCGTGCCCCACGACAGCCGGGAAAACCGTCCGGGATACAGCTTGCGCAGCCGGTTTTTCTATTTCAATCCGCCTGCCGATTTCCGTTTGCACGCTGGAGACATCCTGGTGGTGTTCGGCCACGAATACAGCATCGCCCATTTCAAGGAACTGGCCGACAAGGGACGGCTCAACCTGTTGAGGAAGCGGGCGTGAAACACGACAGCATCGTTTTATTCGGCTGCAACAACCTGGGGCTGGACGCGGCGCGCCGGCTCAACTCACGCCAGCATCGCTTCATCCTGGTGGACAACGACGAAGCCCGCGTGCGCAGCGCCACGGAGCGGGGCTACCAAGCGGTGCTGGCCGATCATCGCAACGACGACGCCTTGCGCGCCATCGGCATCGGCCGGGATGTCGACACGATATTCTGCTTTTTCCCGGAAGACTCCGAAAACGTTTTCCTCACCATTTCCGCCCGCGCCCTGGCGCCCAGGCTGACGATCGTGTCGGTGGTGGATTCGCCCGAATCCGCCGACAAGCTGCGCGCCGCCGGCGCCGACAAGATCATCGACCCGTACGAGGTGTCGGGCCGCCGCATCTACGAGATCATCAAGCGGCCGGTGATCGTCGATATCCTGGACGAAACGGTCTACGGCCGCCACGATTTGAAAATGGCCGAAATCGAAATTCCCAAAGGCTGCTGCCTGGACCAGCGCCGCCTCAGCGAACTGCATTGGAAGGAACGCTACAACCTGGTTTTGCTGGGGGTGGTGGACAAGGCGCTGGGCAAGGAGCTGCGTTTCGTCACCGGTGAGGTGGATTACCGGCTGGATGCGGGGGACATTTTGGTGGTGCTGGGGCCGTCCCAGGAAATTGTGGCGTTCAAGCGGGAGATTTGCGTAAATTAGCCGGTTGACCTCGGGGCGGCCCAGACGGATTACTAATAACATCAAGGGCGGAAAATCATGCAGAAGCTGTTTCACACCAAATCCATCGACGACATGCTGGCTTCGCGCCACGACCTGAAGCGTACCCTGCACGCCAAGGACCTGGTGTTCCTGGGCATCGGCGCCATCATCGGCGCGGGCATTTTCGTCATCACCGGCGTGGCGGCCGCCAAATACGCCGGGCCGGCCATCATGCTGTCCTTCGTGCTGGCGGGCATCGCGTGCGGCCTGGCGGCGCTGTGCTACAGCGAGCTGACCGCCATGATCCCCATTTCCGGCAGCGCGTACAGCTACGCTTACGCCACCATGGGCGAGCTGGTCGCCTGGATCATCGGCTGGGACCTGGTGCTGGAATACGCCATGTCCGCCAGTACCGTGGCCATCGGCTGGTCGGGCTATTTCACCAGCCTGCTGGGAGGGTTGGGCATCCACTTGCCGAAGATGCTGACCGCCTCCCTGTTCATGGCGGAAGGCGGCTTCATCAACCTGCCGGCGGCGCTGGTGGTGGGGGCGCTCACTTATGTGTTGATCATCGGCATCCGCGAATCGGCCTCGGCCAACAACATCATGGTGCTCGTCAAGGTCGCCATGGTGGTGCTGTTCATCCTGGCCGGCATGGGTTCGGTCAAGGCCAGCAATTGGACGCCTTTCATGCCCTTCGGCTTCTCCGGCATGATGACCGGCGCCGGGGTGATCTTCTTCGCCTACATCGGCTTCGACGCCGTTTCCACCGCCGCCCAGGAGGCCATCAACCCGGAAACGGACGTGCCCAAGGGCATCATCACCTCGCTGGCCATTTGCACCGTGCTGTACCTGCTGACGGCGGCGGTGCTGACCGGCATGATTTCCTATAAAGAGCTGAACGTGCCGGCCCCCATCGCCGCCGCCCTGCACCACATCGGCCAGGGCGATCTGGCTTTCATCATCGAAGTGGGCGCCCTCATCGGCATGACCTCGGTGATCCTGGTGCTATTGCTGGGCCAGAGCCGGGTGTTCTACACCATGGGTCGCGACGGCTTGCTGCCGCCTTGGGCTTCGGAAGTGCATGCCGAATACAAGACCCCCCACGTTTCCACCTTGACGGTGGGCGCCGCCGTTGCCCTGGTGGCCGCCTTCGTGCCCCTCAATGTGCTGAGCGAGCTGGTCAGCCTGGGCACGCTGTTCGCCTTCGGCGTGGTGTGCGGCGGCGTGCTGCTGCTGCGCCGCAGCCGCCCCGACCTGGAACGCCCCTTCCACTGCCCCGGCGTGCCTTACGTGCCGGTGGCCGGCATGGCGGCCTGCGCTTACCTGATGTTCAACCTGCCGTTCACCACTTGGCTGCTGTTCGTCGTGTGGATGGCGGCGGGCTTGGGGGTTTATTTCAAGTACAGCATTCACCACAGCGAGATGCGCAAGCCCGGTTGATTCACCGGAGGGTTAAGGCCTCGCCGGCGGCAAGCCGGCGAGGCCTTTTTGTTGTGCGTGTGAGTCTGTCGGCCGACGGCTTTCGGTCGTGGGCCGTCGCCGCCGCGGTTCGTTCGACGCCGAGCGGCGCGTGGGTTGCGCGACCCGCGGGGCATGCCGCGGCGCAATAAAAAAGCCCCGCCGGGGCGGGGCTTTTGTTTTCCTAAGGCGCCCGTCGTTCTAGGTCAGCCGCCTACGGGCGGCCAGCGGATGGCTGGAAAACGGTTCGTGGTTGTGGAGGCCGTGGATGGCGCACTGACCGCCGCGGCTGTTGTAGTCGTGGCAATAGTGGTCGATGAATTCCATCACCGTGTGGTCGATCAGGTAGACGTCGGACAAATCGAACACGACGGTCTTCCCTTGCGGCAGCTCGGCGGCGGCGCTTTTCAGCGCCATGAAGTTGGAGAACACCGCCGCGCCTTCGATCTTGATCACGTAATGGTCGGCGTCTTTCTGCTCGACGTGATAGAACAGCTTGAACAAATTGGTCAGGCTGACGCCGCGCAGGAGGTGCAGGGCGAACTTGGCGGCGATGCCCATGGCGACGCCGATCAACAGGTCCGTGGCCAGCACGCCGGCGATGGTGACGACGAACAGGGTGAGCTGCTCCCAGCCGATCGCCATGGTCTTGGCGAACTCCTTGGGGGAGGCCAAGCGGAAGCCGGTGTAGACCAACAGCGCCGCCAGGGACGCCAGCGGGATCTCGTGGATGAAGTGGGGGAACAAGGCCACGAAAATCAGCAGGAACAGGCCGTGGAAGAAGTTGGCCCAACCGGTCTGGGCGCCGTTGTTGACGTTGGCCGAACTGCGCACGATCTCCGCGATCATGGGCAGGCCGCCCAACAACCCGCAAACCACGTTGCCCATGCCCACCGCCGCCAAATCGCGGTTCAAATCCGAACAGCGCTTGTAGGGATCCAGCTTGTCCACAGCGGCGGCCGACAACAGGCTTTCCACGCTGCCCACCAAGCAGATGCTGAGCACGGCCGACCAGAACTCCACCGTAGCGATCTTGCCGAAATCGGGGAAATAAAAGCCCGCCAGGAAATCGTCCGGGATCGACACCAGGAACTTCGGACCGATGCTGAACTCGTGGTGGGGCAGGAACTCCTGATCCGGCAGGAACATATAGACGTGTTCGTGATCCAGATCGAAATACCGCTCCAGCAGCATGCCCACCGCCACCACCACCAGCGGCGCCGGGATCATCTTCAGCACCCGGTTCTTGATGAGCGACCAAGCGATCAGCAGCGCCAGGCCGGCGAAGCCGATGCAAGCGATTTCCGGATTGAGCTCGACGACACTGTGGGGAATGGCCAGGATGGTGTCGATCAATTCCTTGGCCTCCGGCTTCACCCCCAGCATGACGTGGATCTGCTTCGCCATGATGATGATGCCGATGGCCGCCAGCATGCCGTGCACCACCGACGAAGGGAAGAAGGCCGACAAGCGTCCGGCCTTGAACAGCCCCATCAAAGTCTGGAACACGCTGGCGACGACGATGGCGGCCAAGGTATAGCGGTAGCCGGCCATGGCATCGCCCTGCCCCAAGGACTGCACGGCGCCCAGCACCACCACGATGAGGCCGGCGGCGGGCCCGTTGATGGTGACGAAGGAACCGTTGAGGCGGGACACCAGCACGCCGCCGACGATGGCGGTGATGATGCCGCCCATGGGCGGGAAGCCGGAGGCCATGGCGATGCCCAAGCACAAGGGCAGGGCGATCAAAAACACCAGAAAGCCGGAAAGCAAATCGCTGCGCCAGTTTTGCTTGAGGCCGGCCAGGCCGGTGAGCGGCAGGGAGGGAGCGGAAACGAATTTAGGCATGGGAGGTATCGCCATAGTCACATACATTGTGAGCCACGATACCCGACGGGTTTTATGGGGTACTTAATAGAACATTAGTAACGGATTAAAAGGGAGCGGTCATCGGCGGTAGCGGGGCGAGTCAGGCGAAGAACGCCGTGACACCCTGCTCGATGAAGGCCCAGGGCATGATGAGGGGCTTCTTGCTGATGGTGATGGACAGCGTGTCGCCCGCCACCGCGTATTGGCCTTGGATGCCGGAACCGGCGAAGCGCCCGCCGGCGGCGTCTCCCTCCATGGTCACGCCGTTCCTGGCGGCCGCCGCCTTGGCTTGCTGGATCAGTTGCTCGGCCGGTTGCTTGAGGGAAATGTGGATGGTTTTGCTCATGTCGGGCATCGTTGGACTGGTGGAAGGCTGAGGCGGCGCATCATACCACCGGCGCCGCCCCGCTTTCGCCGGTCAATGCGCCTCGTCCCAGTTGCTTCCCACGCCCACGTCCACCACCAGCGGCACGTGCAGCTCGGCGGCCCGGCCCATGCGCTCGGCGATTTCCGTCTTGGCCTGCTCCACGTAGCCTTCCGCCACTTCGAATACCAGTTCGTCGTGCACCTGCATGATCATGCGCAGCGGTGCGCCGCTTTGTTGTATCCAACCGTCCACCGCCAGCATCGCCCGCTTGATGATGTCGGCGGCGGTGCCCTGCATGGGGGCGTTGATGGCGGTGCGCTCGGCGTACTGGCGGCGCTGGCCGTCGCGGGCGTTGATGTCCGGCACGTACAAGCGGCGGCCGAACACCGTTTCCACATACCCGCGCTCCTTGGCGGCGGCGCGGGTGTCGTCCATGTAGGCCTTCACGCCTGGGTAGCGGGCGAAATACAGCTCGATGTAGCGCTGCGCCTCTTTCTGCCCCACGCCCAACTGCTTGGCCAGGCCGAAGGCGGACATGCCGTAGATCAGGCCGAAGTTGATGGCTTTGGCGGAACGGCGCTGCTCGCTGCTGACGCTGTCGGGCGCCAGGCCGAACACTTCGGCGGCGGTGGCGCGGTGGATGTCGTCGCCGTGGGCGAAGGCGTCCAGCAGGCCTTTATCGCCGGAGAGGTGGGCCATGATGCGGAGCTCGATCTGCGAATAGTCGGCGGCCAGGATGACGTGGCCGGGCGGTGCGACGAAGGCCTGGCGGATTTTGCGGCCTTCCTCGGTGCGCACCGGGATGTTCTGCAGATTGGGGTCGGAAGACGACAGCCGCCCGGTGGCCGCCACCGCCTGGTGGTAGGAGGTGTGCACCCGGCCGGTCTTGCGGCAGACCTGTTTGGGCAGGTTGTCGGTATAGGTGGACTTGAGCTTGTTCAAGGAGCGATGCTCGAGCAGCAGGCGCGGCAGTTCGTAAAGGTAAGCCAAATCCTGCAGCACCTCCTCGGCGGTGGAAGGCTGGCCCTTGGGCGTCTTCTTGGTGACGGGGATTTGCAGCTTGTCGTACAGGATCGTTTGGATCTGCTTGGGCGAAGCCAGGTTGAAGCGCTCGCCGGCTACCTCGAAGGCTTGTTCCTCGATGGCATACAAGCGGTCGGCCAGCTCCTGGCTTTGCCGGGCCAGTTTGGCGGTGTCGATGAGCACGCCCAAATGCTCCATGCGGCCCAGCACCGGCACCAGGGGAATTTCGATTTCCTCGTAAACCGCGCGCAGCGCGGGCTCGGCCTCCAACTTGGGCCACAGGGTCTGGTGCAGCTTGAGGGTGATGTCGGCATCCTCGGCGGCATAGTCGCTGGCCGCTTCCACCGCTACTTGCGAGAAGGGAATCTGCTTGGCGCCCTTGCCGGCCACGTCTTCGTAGTGGATGGTGTGCACCCCCAGGTAATGCCGCGCCAGGGAGTCCATGTCGTGGCGGGTGGCGGTGCTGTCCAGCACGTAGGATTCCAGCATGGTGTCGTGGCGGATGCCGGCGAGGGCGATGCCGTGGTTGGCCAGCACGTGGCCGTCGTATTTCAAGTGCTGGCCCAGCTTGGCCTTGTTTTCGTCTTCCAGCAGCGGCTTGAGTCTGGCCAACACGGCGTCTCTATCCAGCTGCTGCGGTGCATCCAGGTAATGGTGGGCCAGGGGCACGTAAGCCGCCTCGCCCGGCGTGACGGCAAAGGATACGCCGACGATTTCGGCGCTCATGTAATCCAGGCTGGTGGTTTCCGTGTCGAAGGCGAACAGCTCGGCCTGCTCCAGCTTGGCGAGCCAGGCGTCCAGCTGGGATTCCGTCAGCACCGTTTCGTATTGGGCGCCTCCGGTCCCCTCTCCCTCCGGGGAGAGCGAAGCGAGGGGGGCGGAGCCGCTAGGGTGAGGGGAATTAGACTGGCCGCCCCCCGCCTCCACCTGCTTCAGCCAATTGAAAAACTCCAACCGCGCCAGCAGCTCGCGCAAAGCCTCCACGTCCGGTTCGCCGCGCTTCAACTCGTCCGGCCCCAGCGGCAGTTCCACATCGCAATGGATGGTGGCCAGGTGTTTCGACAGGGGAATCTGCTCCAGGGACGCGCGAAGGTTCTCCCCCACCTTGCCGCCGACCGCGTCCGCATGGGCGATGAGATTGTCCAGGCTGCCGTATTCCTGCAACCACTTGGCGGCGGTCTTGGGGCCGACCTTGGGCACGCCGGGAATGTTGTCGGAGGTGTCGCCCACCAGGGTCAGGTAATCGACGATCTGCTCCGGCGCCACGCCGAACTTGTCCATGACCCCCTGGCGGTCCATGCGGGTGTTGGTCATGGTGTTTTCCAGGCTGATGGCGTCGTTCACCAACTGCGCCATGTCCTTGTCGCCGGTGGACACCACCACCTTGTAACCCGCCGCCGCCGCGCGCACGGCCAGGGTGCCGATCACGTCGTCCGCCTCCACGCCGGTTTCCATCAGCAGCGGCAGGCCCATGGCCTTCACCAGCCGGTGCAGCGGTTCGATCTGCGCCTTCAACTCGTCCGGCATGGGCGGCCGGTGTGCTTTGTATTGTTCGTAAGCCTCGTTGCGGAACGTCTTGCCCGGCGCGTCGAACACCACGGCGACGTGCGGCGTTTGGTAGTCCGCCTCCAGCTTGCGCAGCATGTTGGCGACGCCAAACACCGCGCCGGTGGGCTCGCCGTGGGAATTGGTGAGCGGCGGCAAGGCGTGGAACGCGCGGTAAAGGAAGGAAGAGCCGTCCACCAGGACGAGCAACGGGGCTGGGTCTGCCATGAAAAATTCCGGGTTGGAAAAGGTTAGGCGCTTTGTAGGCGAGAAAGGCGACGAAGGCAAGCGGCTTGGGTCGTTGCCGCGCTCCGCGCAGGAGCGACAAATAAAAAAGCCCCGGACCGGCCGGGGCTTTGCTCGTCGAAGCGGAATCCGCTTATTTGTGCACCTTCAGCGCTTCGCGCCAGCCTGGGAAGAGCTTGTCCGCATCGCCTTGGAAGGTTTCGAAGGCGCCCTTCAGTTCCGGGTGGTCTTTGGCGTATTCCACCAAGTTGATGCCGGCAAGCCAGGCGTCGCGGGCCTGCTTCAGCGATTTGGCGCCGGCCGCGCCGCCTTCCTTGTGGCCGAAAGCGCCGCCGCCGGAGGTCTGGATGACGTTGCAGTGGCCCAGGTTGTCGAAGAAGCCGGGCAGGCGCAGGGCGTTCATGCCGCCGGAGATGATCGGCGTGGTGGGCTTAATGCCCAGCCATTCCTGGTGGTAGAACGGGCCGTCCGCGGCATCGCGCTCCAGCATGTAGGCGATGTTCTTGTCTTCCGCGCCGCCTTCCATCTTGCCGTAGCCCATGGTGCCGGTGTGGATGCCGGACGCGCCCTGCAGACGCGACATTTTGCAGTGCACGAAAGCCGTGTAGCCGCGCTTGGATTGCGGGCTGGTGACGGCGCCGTGGCCGGCGCGGTGGTAGTGCAGGAACTGGTTGGGGAAGTAGCGGCGGCAGGTGGTGACCGCCGTCGGGCCGCCGACGTAGCCGTCCACCAGGAAGGCGACATGGCTGGCGTTTTCGGCGAAGGTTTCCAGGATGTATTCGCCGCGGGCGATCATTTCGAACGGGTCGTCCGCGGTGATGTTGGCGGAGAACAGCTTGGCCTCGCCGGTGGCGTCCTGGGCGCGGCGCATGGCGTCGGCCACCAGGGGGATGGTTTCCTTGAGCGGGGCGAAGATCTGGTTGCCCTGCGGCTCGTCGTTCTTGATGAAGTCGCCGCCCAGCCAGAACTGGTGGCAGGCGTCGGCGAAGGGTTGCGGACGCAGGCCCAGCTTGGGCTTGATGATGGTGCCCACCACCATGCCGCCGTCCACCAGCGGCCGGCCGAGGATGCGCCACATGTCGACGATGTTGATGGCCGGGCCGTCGAACAGCTGCAGATAACAAGGCGGCACGTAGAAGTCCACCATCTTGGCGTATTCCACGTCGCCCATGCCCTGGTTGTTGCCGATGGCCAGGGTCAGGAAAGACACGATCATGGCGCGGCCGTCCTTGATGTTGCGGTCGAACAGCTCCACCGGGTAGGCGATCTTCATGATCTCGCGGGCTTCGTCGATTTCGTACACCAGGGCGTCGACGCCGCGGGTGAATTCATCGGTGGTGCCCACTTCCACGTTGGTGCCGGTGGAGGATTCGGCGGCGAAGTGGGCGGCCGTGGACAGGTAGTCGCCATGGCCCGCTTTCGGCTTCATGATGTAGGCGCACAGCACGTGGCGGCCGCCTTTGATGAGGTCGGCTTCGTTCAGGTCGAGTCGGGCATAGCGGTTGGACTGATCCATGGCGTTCTCTTATTTTGATATGTTGGATTGAGTGGTGGACTACCCGGTTTCAGGCTGGGCGGAACTATAGCCCGCCCATGGCGAGGACACCAGTCAAATGCGTTGATGGCTTGCATTAGGCCGTTATGATGCTAAGGGCGTCCGTTTTGATTTGCATATTATGCATCCACCGGAAAACCTCGGCTTTTTATCCGCCGGCGGCCGCGAATGCCGCGCAACGCGGGTATCGTCCTTTGAGGCGAGATCGCCGGAACGTGCCATGGTCGGCCTAAAGGCCGCCGGAAAAGCCGTAAAATACCTGTCCTTATTCAATAGGAGTTCGAGCATGAACAGCACTCCGTCTGAAGTCAGCGTTTGGGATCCCCTGCTGCGTTTGTTCCACTGGCTGCTGGTGGCCGCTTTTGTCGTCGCCTACGCCAGCGAGGACGATTGGCTGCAAATCCACGTGGCGGCCGGCTACGGCGTATTGGGTTTGCTGGCGTTTCGGTTGGTGTGGGGCTTGGTTGGGCCGCGCCGCGCCCGCTTTACCGATTTCGTTCGTCCCTTGGCGACGGTCAAGGAATATCTCGTTCGCTTGTCGAGGCCCAATCCGCCTCGTTATCTCGGCCACAATCCCCCCGGCGGCTGGATGGTTGTGGCGCTCTTGTCGTTGTTGCTGGCCGTCACGGTCAGCGGTTTGGCCGTTTATGCGGCCGACAAAGGGGCCGGTCCTCTGGCGCCGTGGCTGGGAGATGCCGGCAAAGCGGTGGAAAAAAAGCTGGAACATTGGCACGAAACCTTCGCCAATATCAGCTTGGCGCTGGTTGTCGTGCATGTGCTGGGCGTGCTGGCGGAAAGCTACGTGCACGGCGAGAATTTGGCTAGAGCCATGTTGACGGGCCGTAAGCAACGTCGCGACGGCGATGTGGACTGAAAATCGCTGAGCCACCCGCTGTCGGCGTTCCCTCTTCTTCCCCTTCTCTAGCAACATAGCGGCCGGGCGGCAAATCCGTCCGGCCGTTTTGGCCTCCGCTCCTCCATTTTGACCCGTCCGGTTCGCGGTTTCCCCGGCCGTTCTCTTCCCTGCAATTCATCGTAGCCGTCGCGGCTTACCGCGGGAAAAGCGAATAAGCGCATCTCGCTCGGGTTTTTTTCCAGTCATTCCTCGATAGCCCAATCCTGGCTGACGCCAGGGCGATCGCCGTATTGGCGTCCGTCTCGAATCCCTGCTGGGCGGACGTGTAAGTCGTGGCTTACGCGAACTAAAGCGATGGCCTACACAAGATTCGCCTGTGGATTACAGACGCGATTTCACCAAGACGGTAGCTTAATCGAGCGGGAGATATCCGCTCTTTCCAGGGTTTGTACCGACGTCTGCCACGGATTTGGAAAGCCAATTAAGGCCGATAGCGGAAGCTTGCCGACGAAACCGTAAACGGAATTCATGTTAGGAGGAATCCAATGCCAGTCGCATTAAGCTATCCCGGGGTCTACGTCGAGGAGATTCCCAGTGGCGTACGGACCATTACCGGTGTCGCCACCTCCATTACCGCGTTTGTCGGCCGGGCTGCCCGTGGACCGACCAACAAAGCGTTCACCATCAACGGTTTCGGCGATTTCGAGAAGACTTTCGGCGGCCTTTGGAGCGAGAGCGCCCTGGGGTTCGCCGTGCGCGATTTCTTCCTCAACGGCGGCGGCCAGGCGATTATCGTGCGCCTCTACAAAAACGATGAGGGCGCTTCCGCCGCCGCCATTGCCCCGCTGACGGTGGGCGACTTCGACTTTGTCGCCGCCAGCGAGGGTAAATGGGGTATCGGCCTGCGGGTCAGCGTGGATACGGACAACCTGTCCGACTCGGTCGCCGCCGCCATGGGCGTGACTAAGGCGGATTTGTTCAACGTCAGCGTGCGCGACACCGCCCCCGGCGGCAAGACCGAGCGCTTCGCCAACGTCACGGTCAAGGACAGCTCCCGCCGGGTGGACAAAGTGCTGGAGGCCGGTTCCAGCCTGTTGCGCTATAACGGCGTACCCGACAGCGGAGCCACCATCGCCGCCGGTGTCGACGCGCTGAGCAAGGCGGAAAACGACTACGCTGTCGCCAAGAAAGCCCTGTTCGAGAAGCAGAATTCCGATCCGGCCAATGTGGCGACGGAACAGGCGGCCGTGACCACCACCAAGACGGCCCTGGACAAGGCATTGTCGGACGCCGACAAAGCGGTATCTGATGGATTGCCCCTGACGGCGCTGGACTTGCTGCCGGCCAACGGCGAAAGCCTGAAAAAAGGTATTTACGCCCTGGAGCAGGTGGACCTGTTCAATCTTCTGTGCATCCCGACCCATCATGCTTCGGCCGATACGGTGTTCGTCGACGTGAACGTCATCGCCGCCGCCGCCGCTTACTGCGAAAAGCGCCGCGCCATGCTGATCGTGGATGCGCCCAAGGGCTGGACCGACAAGGACAAGGCCAAGGAGAAATTCCTCGACGCCAACAACGACGACGTGGGCACCCGCAGCCGCAACGCCGCTTTGTTCTTTCCGCGCCTGCGCCAACCCAACCCGCTGCGCGACGGCCAGATGGAGGATTTCGACGCCTGCGGCGCCGTAGCCGGCATCTTCGCCCGCACCGACGCCCAGCGGGGCGTTTGGAAAGCGCCGGCGGGCCTGGACGCCACCCTGGTCGGGGTGCCTTCCCTCAGCGTGGTGCTGACCGATCCGGAAAACGGCGAACTGAACCAGCTGGGCATCAATTGCCTGCGGGCTTTTTCCACCGGCGGCCGGGTGGTATGGGGTTCCCGCACCCTCAAAGGAGCCGACCAACTGGCGGACGAATACAAATACGTCCCCGTCCGCCGCACCGCGCTGTATATCGAGGAAAGCCTGTTCCGCGGCTTGAAGTGGGTGGTGTTCGAGCCCAACGACGAACCGCTGTGGAGCCAGATCCGCCTGAATGTGGGCGCGTTCATGCACAACCTGTTCCGCCAAGGCGCGTTCCAGGGCAGCTCGCCGCGCGACGCCTATTTCGTCAAATGCGATAAGGAAACCACCACCCAAAACGACATCGACCTGGGAATCGTCAATGTCGTGGTCGGGTTTGCGCCCCTGAAACCGGCCGAGTTTGTCGTCATCAAGCTCCAGCAAATCGCCGGCCAGGTTGAGGTTTAACCACAAAAACGGATTTCGCCAGGAGTAAGCCAATGGCACAGTTCACTGTAAACACCCAGCGCTTCGACCCTTACAAAAACTTCAAATTCCAGGTGTTTTTCGAGGGCAGCACCACGGCGGTGGCCGGCGTCAGCAAAGTCAGCAGCCTGAAACGCACCACCGAGGTGGTGAAACACCGCGACGGCGGCGATCCCAGCAGCAGCCGCAAATCGCCGGGCCGCACGGAATACGAGGCCATCACCCTGGAACGCGGCGTGACCCACGACAAGGACTTCGAACAATGGGCCAACAAGGTGTGGAACTTCGGCGCCGGGCTGGGCTCGGAGGTGTCGCTGAAGGACTTCCGCAAGAACATCATTGTCAAGGTCTACAACGAAGCCGGCCAGGTGGCCATGGCTTACAAGATCTTCCGCTGCTGGGTGTCGGAGTTCCAGGCCCTGCCCGATCTGGACGCCAACGCCAACGCCGTCGCCATTCAGCACATCAAGCTGGAAAACGAAGGCTGGATCCGCGACACGGAAGTGGCCGAGCCTAGCGAGCCGAGCTACACCGAACCGGCTTAAATCGGATAAGGCCGGTGCCGGCGGTGATGGTGTTGAACGCCGCAACATTGCTTGACGCCTGGGAGCGGGGGGCGGCGCAAGCGCCTTTGCGCAGGGCGTTGACCCTGCTGTCCGCAGGCTGGCCAGAAGCTTCGCCGGAAGAGCTGGCCGGGTTGACCATGGGCCAGCGGGACGGGCGGTTGCTGACGTTGCGGGAGGCTTTGTTCGGCCCCCGTTTCGAAGCCGTCGCGGCGTGTCCGCAATGCGGAGAAAAGCTGGAGCTGGCTTTCAGCGCCCAGGAAATCCGTGTACCGGCCGCCGAACTTGCCGAAAGCCATTGTGTGGAGATTGACGGCCACCAAGTGCGGTTTGTTCCGCCCGCCAGCGCCGATTTGCTCGACGTTGCGGAAACGGCGGCCGGCAGCGGCCAGCGCGAACGGTTGCTGGGGCGCTGCGTGCAAAGCGTAAGCCGCCAGGGCGGCTCGGTCGAGATTGCGGCTTTGCCGGAGACGGTGCGGCAAGGCGTGATGGAGGCCATGGCCCAGGCCGATCCGCAAGCGGACGTACAGGTGGCGTTGGATTGCCCCGCCTGCTTGCACCGCTGGAGCATGGCCTTCGACATTCTGGCTTACCTGTGGGGCGAAATCGAGGATTGGGCCGCCCGCTTGCTGCTGGATGTACACACGCTGGCGTCCGCCTATGGCTGGAGCGAGCGGGACATCCTGGCGATGAGTAGCCGGCGGCGGCGCTTTTATTTGGATAGGGTGGGAGGTTAAGGCAATGGATACCGTGGCCCCGGGTAGTTCCCCGATCGCAACGATGGCCGTATCACGTCCGCCGATGCGTCCGAATCCGGTGTGACGGGGGCGCCGCCGTGTCCGATTTCTTCAGCCATTTATTGGATTGCGCCCAGGAACGGGCGCCGACGTTGCAGCGGCGCCGCCCGTCGCTGTTCGAGCCGCGGCAGGACGCCGGTTGGAACGCTTCCCCGTGGGGCGGCACCCAGCTCCCCGATGGCGAGGATGCGCAGGCGCAGCCGCTTGGGTTTGCGGAACCGCAGCCGCCCGCTGCCTCCGCCCTGTCGCAGCCCGTTGCGGCACAGCCCGCGCAAGCCCCGCAGCCAAGCGCGCCCCGCCAAGAAGCCATGTCACACGTGATTCGGCGCCAAATCGACACAGACAACCGGGGCGCCGTTGGCAACGCCGCGCCGCAAACGGTGGCCGCCAACCCGCCCGCGCTCTTGCGTGTGGTCGAAACCCGCGTGGAGCACACGGTGGAGCGTTTGCAGCCGATCAATCCGTTCGCCGCCCAAGAGCGTCAGGTGGAAAAGGCCGCGCCCGCTTCCGTGGCTGCGCCAACCAGCGCGGCTAAGCCTTCTGCCGTTCCCACCGTTCAAGTGGATGCCAGCATTGGCGCACCTTCGGGCGCGCGGCCTTCCCAGCCGGAAGGGGATGGAACGGAAGGCAAGGCGACGCCGCCGCCTTTCGCGCCCAGCCCGCCGCAACCAAGACGGGCGGCGCTTTCTTCCCCGCAGCGTCGCCAGTCGCCGCCGGAACGCCCGGCGGCAAGCGCTCCCCCCACCATCCAGGTCACCATCGGCCGGGTGGAAATCCGCGCCACGGCGGGCAAGCCGGCTGCCGCCCCCACGGCTCGTCCCGCCGCGCCTAAGCTGAGCCTGGAGGACTATTTGAAATCCCGTAGCGGAGGTGGCCGATGAGTGGCCCCCTGGCGATCGCGGCGGTGACCGCTGCGCTGAAGGATTTGCTCAACGACGGCTTGCTCAACCACGACTTGTCGTCGGTGGGGAGCTTTTCCGTCACCGCCATGCCGCCCGACCGGGTGGAAACCGGCAGCAACGAGCCCAACCAGCTCAACCTGTTCCTTTATCAAGTTACCCCCAACCTGGGTTGGCGCAACGTGGGCCTGCCCGCCCGCGACGTGGCCGGAAACCGCGTCGCCAATCCGCCGCTGTCGCTGGACCTGCATTATTTGCTGACCGCCTATGGCTCGAAGGACATGAACGCCGAAATCCTGTTGGGCTATGCCATGCAACTGCTGCACGATACACCGGTGCTGACGCGGGACCGCTTGCGCATCGTGCTGGGCGGGGTGTCACCGGTGGACGGCTCCATCCTGCCGTCGCCCTTCGGCAGCCTTGCCGCCGACGATCTGGCCGACCAAGCGGAGCTCATCAAGCTTTCGCCGGTGTATCTGAACGCGGACGAACTGTCGAAAATGTGGACGGCGATGCAGGCCCGCTACCGCCCGACCATGGCCTACACGGCTTCGGTGGTCTTGATCCAAAGCACCGCCGGCACGAAAGTGGCGCCACCGGTACTCAAGCGCGGCCAGGACGACCGCGGCCCGGTGGCTTTCGGCTCACCGGCGCCGACGCTCAGCGGCGTGCATCCGGCCGCCTCCGATCTGCTGCCCGCAATGCGCTTGGGCGACGACTTGGCGGTGGCCGGCGCCCATCTCGACGGCCCCGGCACGGTGACGGCGCTGCTGGAAAACGAACGCTCGGCGGTTTTGCAAGAGCTGTCTCCGACAGCCGCCCCCTCACCGACCGGACTGTCGGTCCACCTGCCGTCCGTTGCCGAAGACGCCGACGCCATGCACCAATGGGCCATCGGCTTTTATCGCCTGTCCCTGCGCGTGGCGCGGCCGGACGCGCCAGCGTGGACCACCAACGGCGTCCCTATCGCCCTGGCGCCGCTGATCAGCGTGTCTCCCCTCAATGCCGCGCCGGGCAATCTCGATCTGGAGCTGACCTGTACGCCGCGCCTGCGGCCGGAACAGGAAAAACGCGCCACGCTGTTGTTCGGATCGGACGAAATCGCGCCGACAGCCGTGACCAATCCCGCCGATCCCCAGCAACCGACCACGTTAAGCTTCAGCCTGCCCGGCGTCGCGGCCGGCGAATACCTGGTGCGCCTGCGGGTGGAAGGCATCGACAGCTTGCCGGTGACGCTCACCGGGTCGCCGGCTAAATTCGACTTCGATCCGCAACAAAAGGTGGTGGTCGCATGAGCGCCGCAACCTGGCAGGAAAACAACAACCGCTACCTGGCGGCATCCCTGCATTGGCTGCGCTTGAAGCTGCAACAGCCGGGGGCGGAGGCCAAACCGGCGGAACAAAGCGCTGCCGGCCTGTTCGGTTTGGGCAAGTCGGCCAGCGCCGGCAAGACCAAGGGCGCGCCCACCGCGCAACAGCTCAAACAGGCCGCCGAGGAGCGAGACAAAGCCGCCGCGGTGGATCCCAAGCCGGCCCTGCTGTTCCTGGCGCAGCAATTCCGCCTGTCCGCCTTCGAGCGGGACACTTTACTGCTGTGCGCGGCCATGGAATTGGACCCGGCTCTGGCCGACCTTTGCGCCAAAGCCCAAGGCGGCGCGGGGCGCAACTACCCCACTTTCGGCCTGGCCCTGTCGGCATTTGACGATCCGGCCTGGGACGCCCTGTCGGCGGAACGGCCGCTGCGTTACGCCCGTTTGCTGGAAATCAACCAGCCCGGCGCCACGCCGCTCATCGCCAGTCCGTTGCGGGCCGACGAGCGCATCGTCAATTTCATCAAGGGTCTCAACGTCCTCGACGACCGGCTGGGCATTTTGCTCAGCCCGGCCGATGCCGCCGCCGCCCTGGCGGATTCCCAGCAAGCGCTGGTGGATGCCGTCCTGCAACGCCTGCGGCAGTCGGCGGCAGAATCCGTTTTGCCGGTGGTGCAGTTGGTGGGAAGCGACGGAGACAGCAAGCTGGCCGTCGCTGGCCGGATCGCCACCGCCTTGGGACGCAGGCTGTACCGCGCCGCTGCGGCGGAGTTGCCGGCCGCCATGGCCGACAACGAAACCCTGACGCGTCTATGGCAACGGGAAAGCCTGTTGCTGCCCGTGGCGCTATACATCGATGCCGACAACCTGGACGCGGGACCCGGTGAAGGCGCCGCCGTGCAGCGTTTCCTGGCGCGGGAGTCGGGGGTGGTTTTGCTAGGGGTACGTGACGCGCCGCTCAGGATAAGCAGCGCCAGTTTTGCGGTGAACGTGGACAAGCCCACGGCCGCCGAACAGCGCGATGCTTGGTTTGCCCTGCTACAACCCGCCGTGCCGGCGGCGCAAGCCGACGAGGCCGCCCACCGCTTGGCCGGCCAATTCGATCTGAGCCTGCACGACATCCAAACCGCGGCCGCCGCGGCCAAGGCCGAGCAGGGCAACCGTGCTCCGGCGGACGATCTGTGGAGCCGCTGCCGCGAGCTGACGCGGCCGCGCTTGGATGCGCTGGCCCAGCCCCTCGTGCCGAAAGCCATCTGGGACGATCTGGTGCTGCCCGAGGAATCCGCCAAGCTGCTGAGGCAAATCGCCGGACAGGTGCGCGGCAGGCACAAGGTTTACGAAGATTGGGGGTTCTCCAGCCGCATGAACCGCGGTTTCGGCATCAGCGCGCTGTTTTCCGGCGAAAGCGGCACCGGCAAAACCATGGCGGCCGAAGTGATCGCCAACGACCTGCGGCTGAACCTCTACCGCATTGATCTCTCCGCCGTGGTCAGCAAATACATCGGCGAAACGGAAAAGAATCTGCGCAAGCTGTTCGACGCCGCCGAGCAGGGCGGCGCCATCCTGTTCTTCGACGAAGCCGACGCCCTGTTCGGCAAGCGCAGCGAGGTCAAGGACAGCCACGACCGCTACGCCAACATCGAGATCAACTACCTGCTGCAACGCATGGAAGCCTTCCGCGGCCTGGCCATTCTCGCCACCAACATGAAAAGCGCCCTGGACACCGCTTTCATGCGGCGATTGCGCTTCGTCGTCAATTTCCAATTCCCCGGCGTTCAGGAACGCAAACTCATCTGGCAAAAAGCCCTGCCGCCGCAAACGCCGCAGGAATCCCTGGATTTCGACCGCCTGGCCCGCCTCAACCTCACCGGCGGCAACATCCACAGCGTTGCGCTCAATGCGGCTTTCCAGGCGGCGGCGGCCGGCCTTCCGGTTTCCATGGGCCTCATGCTCGATGCCGCGCGCAGCGAAATGCGCAAGCTGGACAAGCCGGTCAACGAAGCCGAGTTTCGGCTGCTGGATGCGGTAAAGGGTCGGCCGTGAACGTCAACCTGCACATCGAGCGACTGATACTGGAGGGACTCGACCTTCCTCCCGGCCAGAAACGCTTGCTGCACGCTGCCGTCGAAGCCGAGCTGGCCCGGCTGCTGAGCGAGGGCGGTTTGTCTTCCCCCCTCACCGGCGGTGGTGCAATGCCGTCCCTTGCCGGCCCTTCCATGCAGTTCCAGGCCGGTAGCAGCCCTTCCGCGCTGGGGCGGCAGATCGCCGGGGCGCTGTATCGAGGTATCGGCTCATGAGCAAGTCGGCTTCGCTAGCGCTACAACCCGCCGCACCATCGGCGTCGGTGAAATCCAGCGTTTTGCAACGCCAGAGTGAGTGCCGTAACCCCACGTTGGAGGCTGACGAGTGCGGGGCGTTTGGGAGTAAACACGGTGTGTTGCAGCGTAAGGCTATGTCGCAACATCCGTCGATAGTCGTTCCATCCAGCGTGTATGAGGTCTTGAACTCGCCTGGTCAGCCGCTGGACGCTGCGACCCGCGTTTACATGGAATCCCGGTACGCGCAGGATTTCAGCGATGTGCGTGTCCATACGGATGGAAAAGCGGCGGAATCGGCACAAGCGGTCAACGCTTTGGCCTATACGGTAGGCAAAAACGTGGTGTTCGATTCCGGTCAATATGCGCCCAATACAGCGGAAGGGCGGCGCCTAATGGCGCACGAGTTGGCTCATGTAATCCAGCAACGCTTTACCGCACCCGCAGTAGCGCCATGTTTACGTATCGGTGACGCCAACGACCCCGCCGAAGCGGAAGCGGATCGGTTGGCGCAGCGCGTGGTTGCCGGACAGGCAGCCAGCGTGGGGTGGGCATGCGGAGCATACCTTGCTCGCTCCGAGAAAGAGCCGGCGACCTTCGATGAAAAAATACTGCAACGCCTGAAAGCCAAGCCCAAAGGTAACGACGCCGCCAGCCAGGATGCTTGGCAGCAAAGCCTGCGCGCCTTGTTCAAAAGCGTCCCTGAGAACTTACGGAATGGATTGGCGAAGCGGCTTGCACCGAAAAGCAAGGACGCTTTGGGCCAGTATTTCCGGGCTCAAATCGCCGACGAATCGTTGCGCGCCGAATTGTTGGAGTTGCTAGGGCTGCGCACCACTGTCGAGGCGCCCAGCAACCCTGGCCCTACCGCCGCTGCCGCCAAGGGTAAAGTTCCGGCCGATTCGATCGCGCAACGAATACAGAAGGGGCTGTTCGGCGCGGTATTGCAGGAGCTCAACGGCATGTCGATGGCGGCGATGTTGAAGACGCTCAAAGATGTGCAGGACGCGAACCTTGAATCGCTGATGCTGCATATCGATGCCGCCAACCCGCTCGGGGAGGCAAGCAAGAACCGGATGGCGGCTGCTATCGGCGCTGTGCACATGAGCCGCAATGGCGTTACCACCGGCAAGTTGGACGCGCTAGACGACGCCATGGATAAAGCCGCGTTACCCGAGGACCAGCGCGCACTGATCCGCGCCATTTTGCCGGCTTTGCCCGGCGGGGCGGCCACTCGTGTGCACACGTATTTTGAGCCGGCCAACCAATCCTTGCCGCAGGGGGATGGCGGGAAGATCGTCGAGAAATGGTCCACTGCCAAAGCCTATCGCGTACTCAAGGATTTGCCGGCCAAGGAGCTGGAAACTACCCTCGCGCAGATAGACAAGAGCCAGTTGCAGGCGCTGATGATGAGCTCGCGCCAAGCGGAGCAATACGGTGAGATGAAGTTGGAGCAACTGCGGCAAGCGCTGTATGTCGCGTGGGTAACGCGCTTCCCCGAGGAACGAGCCAAATTCGACGTCGGCGAAGAGGAAAACCCCATATTAAAAATGTCCACGGGCGCCAAAATCTTCGAGTCCATCACCCGGTCTTTCCGCAAACTGCCCGGTCAGGGTTGGGAGCGGCTCAAAGAGCTGCTGACCCCCGAGGCCATCGCGATGATGGTTGGGTTTACTGCCGCTTACGTCGTTTCACAGACCACGCCGGTGGGGTGGGTCGCCGACATCATCGTTGGGGGATTGATTGCCGCCACCGTATTGATGGTCGGGCGTGAGGCCATCGACATTGTCAAACTGCTCATCGCCTTTTCCAAAAAAGCCTCCGGCGCGACTTCGGAACAGGATCTCGATCAAGCCGCCGAATTGTTGGCCACAGCGGTCAGCAAGGCCGGCGTCGACATCATCCTGGCGATACTGTTCCACAAAGCCGGCAAAGCGGCCAATCTCAAGCCGCCGGGGCCCCGTTCCCCCGGATTGTTGGAGGTCATGCAGAAAGGCGGCGGCAAAATCAAAACCACCTTGTTGGACACGCCCGCTACGGCGGATTACGTGACGGAGGGCGGTATGGTGATCCGCATGCCGGTTGAGCAAGTTCCGGGAAACATCATGATGATGGAGGGGACTTCAGGCGGTGCCAGTGCGCCTAGGGGAGGCGTTGGAGCCCCTGGCAAGGGCGCCCCCGCAAAAGGGCCTGTCATGGAAGCGGCCGGCAAGCCAGCTAAGAACTTGCCCGGTAAAAAACTCGCTGCCGCAGATGCAGTGGCCAAGAAAAAGCCCTCCTCTCCTGGCGAATTGCTGGCCGAAGCGAAAAAGGTCGCCGCCAACGAGGAGCCCGCCGCAGCGGCGGAAAAACCTTCTGCCGCCGAAAAAACCGCATCGGCTGAACCTGCCGCTAAGCCGGTGGCTATAGATCCCAAGGTTGCCGCCAAAAACCGTGTTTTGTCGCAAATCGCCGACAACCAAGCGCTTAAAACCCAGATTTACAGCGAGATTCAGGAGGCGGTGCAACGCGGCAAACAGCGTTTGGCCCCGGAGGAAAGGACGGCATTGGACCGTCAGAAAGCCCAACTGGCCAAAGAGGCGGAAAATGCTGCGAAAGAGGGGACCGAGCTACAGAAACAGCTCGCCGAACTGGAAGTTAGTCCTTACCAAAAAGCCCGCGCTTACTCGTTTTCGGATGCAGCGGCCAAGGAGGTGATCCGTAGAGCTCGGGGCCTGGACGAAATGTCCGGGAAGAAAGCCCAGGAACCCAGCATCGACCATATCGTACCCATCGAAGAAATCGTCGAATTCGAGCGTTACAACGACCTGTTTTGGGACGACCAGCAGGCGGTTCTCAGCCGTGTGGACAATTTGCGGTTGATGGAAAAGGTACTCAACTCTTCCAAAGGCAGCCGGCGCTGGGCGAATTGGAGGGAAGGGTTACGGGCTTACGGGAAGGAGGTGTGGGAAAAAATGGTGCAAACCGAAGGCGAGTTGCGCCGCCTGATCCAGGAAGACATCAAGGCTAGGGCGGCTAAGAGGCATCGCTGATCGTGATATTACTTGCACGGCTAACCATGGCGATTGGAACCATCGACAAAAAGCGGTATTTCCCTAAACGGAAATCTTCGACGTGTCGCGGCAGTGGATTGCCGAGGGCATAAGTTATGCGCGCCGCCATCACCAGCCAAAGCACAAGCGCTCTAAACGCAACGACGGCTTCTGCTGCCAACGCAGCCTTGCTGCGGCGGCAGCCGAGCGAAACAGCCGTGGTGCAACGTAAAGCGGACAGCTCGTCTGCTTCAGGCAACGCTTCTGTCGCAGCGCTGACGGATGTTTTGAACTCCCCCGGTCAACCGCTGGATGGGGGGACGCGGGCCTTGGTCGAGTCCAGGTTCGGGCGGGACTTCAGCCAGGTGCGGATCCATGCGGACGCCAAAGCCGCCCAAGCAGCGCAATCGCTCAATGCGTTGGCTTTTACTTCCGGCCGTGACGTGGTTTTCGGTGCCGGCCGCTATACGCCCAAAACGCCGGCCGGTCTTAAGCTGCTGAGCCATGAATTGACCCATGTGGTGCAGCAGCAGGGAGCGCCCGATGCTGCCGTGCAGCGCTTGAAGGACCCTGCAGCCGACGAGTCCGAAGCCAGGCAAGAGAAAGACGATGATGCCACGCCGAACGTGGCCTCCGAGCAAGTCGATCTGCCCGCTGCCGCCGGGGCAGAAGTCCCTGCGCAACCGCCGGACCAGACGGAAGAACCCGCACCGGCCATCGCTGCCCAGCTCGCCGGCCCGTTACCGGCACAATTCAAGCGATTCGTTGCCGCCGCCGACGGCGCGCCGGAACGCGAAGCGGATGCCATGGGCGACTGGATGGTGGCAAACAACCCGGCTCTGCCGCGGCCGAGCATCAACCGTTATAGCGCATTGCAGCAAGTCGCCCGCAAAGCCGCGCCACCGGCCCCCGTGGCGCAGGGCAAGCCGCGCCGCCGGCTGAACCTGGTGTTCATTATGGGCGCCGACCGGCGCGGTAACGCCAACCGCTTTTACACGGCGGCACACGATTATTTTTCCAGCCAGGTGAAGAACGACGCTTTGATCGACGATGCCAGTCATCGCAATTTGGAGTCCGTCTTCGATTATCTGCGCGGGCTCAACCCGCGCGAGGTTGCCATCGGCAATATTTATCTGGTGTCCCATGCCGCCGAGGACGGCACCCTGTCGTTTCCCTTGACGGCCGGCGACGAGGCGAGCCGGGACAAGAACGCCCACCATATCACCTACGCCCAGTTGAAAAACGCGCTGGCCACGCAGCCGCGGCTGTTCACCCTGCCGGCTGGCCTGATCGACCGCAATTCCACCATTCATATCAAAGGCTGCAACATCGGCCGCAGCACGGCAATGCTCGATCAACTGGATCAAGCTTTCGGCGGCGAAGGCCAAGTGACCGCCCCAACCCATAAGCAGCAATACAGTTCGACCAAGAACGCCAGGCGGGAGGTCATCAAGGCGGAAGAAGCCTTGGCGGTTTATTACCTGGAAATTCCCGGCGTGGCCAATCTTACCGCTGCGCAGCAGCTCGCCCAATTCCGCGCAAAGTACCCCTTCCTATCGGAAAAAAAATGGAAGGCGCTGTTGGGCCGCGGCGCCAAACGCACCGTGCTCAATCCCTACAAGTTTCGCGTTACCGCCCCGCCGGGTAGCGACCAGCAGGCCTTGGCCGAGGCCCAAACTTGGGGTGATCCACAGATGGCGCGTCCGGACATGTACCCCTGGCGCATCGTCAGCCGAACGCCGCAGCCAAAAGGCCTCGTTCTCTACCAATTGGAAGTCAACAAGACCAACTACACGGTGGATCGGGTGCTGACGGACGAAGCGGACCAGCCCCTGAAACCCGACGAAAGCAATGCCGACTTTTTTGGAGCGTCCACTTATGAGCAGCCGGCACATCAGCCCACGGTTTCGGTCAAGCCGGCCAGTATGGCCATGCCCGAGGTTTTCACCAGCATCGCCAGCGTGAGCCGCCGCATCAAAAAGCTGCCCAGCGACGACGCCGAAATGATTCGTGACCTGACGGCGGACTGGCAAACGCTCGAAGACGATTTGCGCCAACGTCCAGCCAAGATGACGGCAACGGAAATAATCGGCGTGATTACCCATTTGGCCGGCGCTATCGGCCAATTGGCCGGCGACGACGAGTCTATCCGCACCGACCTGCTGGCCGCCGGAGACACCTTCGGCGAGGAGTTGCAGCAACGCCCGCCGGCGCTGGAGGGGCCGGAGATCGTCGCGCTGTCCGGCCAGCTCACCACCGCCATCGATGCCGCCAAGGGTGACGTCCGCGTGCTGGAAAACCTGGTTAAGGCGCGTAGCGCTTGTGAAGACGCCCTGGGCAAGCGCGCCATTATGATCGACGTGCAGGTGGTCAAAACGGAGGATTGGCTGGGTGCGGACGAGGTCTATTCCCGCGTGGCCGCCAAGGGGCATACCGAAACCACCAAAACCGTGAAGCTCAACGACGGGCAGTCCTACGCATTCACGCTGTCGCCCGCCGGTTATTTGCCCATGGCTGCGCCGTTGTCGGTGCAGGTCTTCGATGCCGATTGGCCGGATGCGGACGACTTGATCGTGCAGATGGAGTGGAAACCGCCGTTTCGCCCGCTGGTTAACAGCGAGTCTCTCGACGGCGCCAATTACCGCGTTCACGCCCACTTCGACAGGTAAACGCTATGAGCTCCTTCCCCAACTCCCCCCGTCTGCTCAAAGGCGGCCTCGCTTTGCTGGAGCCCCAGACAGGTACGGTGCTGAGCGTCATTCCGCTGCAATACAACCCGGACACGCTCAGCCGCACTTTACAGATCAAAGGCGTCGGGCAGGAAAGCGGCGACCACATCGAGGCGTTGCGTTTGAAGGGGCCGCCGACGGAGACCATCAAGTTGGACGCGGAAATCGATGCCACCGACCAATTGGAAACGGCCGACAGCCAGACCGTGCAATTGGGCCTGCACCCCTTGCTGGCGGCGTTGGAGGTCATCGTTTATCCCAGCAGCGCCCATTTGACGTCGAACAATGCGGAGGCGGCTTCCGGTTCGCTGGAAATCCTGCCGGCCCAAACACCGCTGACGGTGTTCATTTTCGGTCCCAACCGCATCGCGCCGGTGCGGATCACCGAGTTCAGCATCACCGAAGAGGCTTTCGACACTTCGCTCAATCCCATCCGCGCCAAGATCAGCCTGGGCATGCGCGTGCTGACGGTGGACGACCTGGGATTCGACGTCAAGGGCGGCAGCTTGTTCATGGCCTATCTCCAGGCCAAGGAGCAGTTGGCGGCGAAGAACCGGGCCGGATCGTTCGGGGCCTTGGGCATCACGGGAATTCCATAAGGACAGGCCATGACCACCTATAACTTTCTTCCCACCAGCCGTTACTACGGCGTCGAAACCGCAACCCTGCAAAGCGAGGACGGCCAAACGCGGGTTTATCTGCGCCGCCGTTTCCTGCCGGCGCCGGAACGCTTTGTCCTGCTGCAAGAGCATGTCGTGAACGAAGGCGAGCGCCTGGACCAGGTCGCGGCGAAATATTTGGGCGACCCCGAGGCTTTCTGGCGCATCGCCGACGCCAACGGCGCCATGCGTCCGCAGGCTTTGACGGAGACCGCCGGGCGGCGGCTCCGCATCACCCTGCCGGAAGGCATACCGGGCATGCCCAATGCTTAAAGGCGTCCACCTCACGCTGCTCATCGGCCCGGCGGTGCCCGTGCCGGCGCCGGAGTCGGTGATGAACGCGCTGCAAAGCGTGCAGGTGACCAGCTCCAAGGACCGCAGCGGTTTCCAGATCGGCTTTGCCGTCAGTAAGAACTCGCCGCTGCTGACCAGTATGCTGCCGGCGGGTTATTTCGATCCCATGGTGACGCGGGTCGTCATCGTGGCGACGGTGAACGGCTTTCCCAATGTGTTGATGGACGGCATCGTCACCCGCCAGGAGCTCGCCCCCAGCAACGAGCCGGGGCAATCGACCCTCACCATCACCGGCGAGGATTTGAGCGTGCTGATGGACATTCTGGAAATGCCGTTCATGCGCTATCCCGCCATGCCGGAGGTGGCGCGGATTTACGTCATATTGGCCAAGTATGCGGTGTTCGGCATCGTGCCCATCGTCATCCCGCCCATACCGCCGGATGTGCCGATCCCCACCAACGAAATCCCGACCCATATGAACGGCACCGACCGGGGCTATATCCGGCGCCTTGCCCAGGACGCCGGCTACGTGTTCTACGTGGAGCCGGGGCCGGCGCCCGGCCAGAGCATCGCCTATTTCGGGCCGGACATCCGTATTCCGGTTCCGCAGCCGGCGCTCAACGTCAACATGGATGCCCATACCAATGTGGAGTCGCTCAGCTTCAGTCTGGACGGGCTGGCGAAAAAGGTGGTGGTTTTCACCATCATGGACCCGGTGACTCACAAGATACCGATCCCCATTCCCGTTCCCGACATCAGCATTCTGCGCCCGCCCATGGGCGCCCGGCTGACGCCGCCGGCCAAAATCGAATTCGCCAAGGACGGCGCCTCGCAGAATCCCCTCAAGGCGGCGCAGAAGATTCTCGGCATGATGTTCGAGGCGTCCGACGCCATCAGCGTTTCCGGCTCCCTGGACGTACTGCGCTACGGCCAGGTGCTGCGTTCGCGCATGATGGTGGGGGTGCGCGGCGCCGGTCTGGCCTACGACGGTCTCTACTACGTCAACAGCGTTACCCACAACATCAAGCGCGGCGAATACAAGCAAAGCTTCCAGCTCAGCCGCGACGGGCTGATTTCCAATACACCGAAGGTGCCGGTATGAGCGATTCCGACGGCAAATTCTGGGGTAAATACCGCGGTACCGTGGTGCAGAACATCGACCCGGAACTGCGCGGACGCATCATGTGCATGGTGCCGGACGTGCTGGGGCCGGTGCCCTCCAGTTGGTGCGAGGCCTGCGCTCCCCTGGCTGGCCCCACCGGCGCGCCCATGGGGGTCTACATGGTGCCGCCCATCGGCGCGGGGGTGTGGGTGGAGTTCGAGCAGGGCAATCCGGGAAAACCCATCTGGACCGGCTGCCGCTTCGCCACCGGCGATGCACCGACCCTCGCTTTCGCCGGCCTGCCCATATCGCCCAGCATCGTCATGCAGACGGCCGGGCAAAACACTGTGGCCATCAGCGACCTGCCCGGTCCCACCGGCGGCATCATGCTGAAAAGCACCACCGGCGCCACGCTCATCGTCAACGACACGGGCATCTATATCCAGAACGGCAAGGGCGCCATGATCACCCTGGTCGGGCCGTCCATCGATTTCAACGGCGGCGCGCTCACCATCGTCAAATAGGAGGTAGGGAATGCCCGGATTTTTGTTGCATGTGAACGCGGTGGCGCAGTGCACCCACGGCGCGCCGGCCACCATCGCCCCGTCCCAGCCGCGGGTGCTGGTCAGCGGCCAGCCCGTGGCGACCATGGCCGGCGTGATAACCGTCGCCGGTTGCCCGTTCCAGATTCCCGTCGGCGCCGGCACCAAGCCGCAGCCCTGCGTGACGGTGAAGTGGCTGATGCCTTCCACCCGCTTCCTGGTGGGCGGCCAGCCGGTGGCTTTGCTGCCGGCGCCGGGGGCCGGCCCTGGCCTGTGCCAGAGTGCCGAGCAAATCCCCCAGGGACCGCCCATGGTCAGCACCGTGCAGACCCGCGTGATTGGAAGCTAAGCCTATGGACATCGATTTCCCCTTGCATTTCGACAGCCGCGGCCGCACCGCCGCCTGCGACGAAAGCGGCCACATCCGCGACCTGATTGAGCAGTTGATCTTCACCAGCCCCGGCGAGCGGGTGAACCGCCCCGACTTCGGCAGCGGCCTGCTGCAATTGGTGTTCGCGCCCAACAGCCCGGAGCTGGCGGCCACCGTGCAGTTCACCCTGCAAGCCGCCGTGCAGCGCTGGCTGGGCGACGTGATCGAGCTGCGCGCCCTGGAGGTGCGGGCGCTGGATTCCGCCTTGACCATCGACATGCGCTACGCCATTCGCCGCAGCGGCGAAGAGCAGACGGCGAGTTTTACCCGCAGCGTTTAGGCCGGAGGACTTATGGAATTGTGTTGCCAGCAGGACGGGCGCCGCGAAGCGGTACGGCGCATGAATGGGTGGAACGGCCTCGACTATGTGGAGGTGAGCTGCGACCAGCGCACTTTGACGGCGTATTTCCTCGGCAAGCTGCCGCCGGAGCTGCGGGAGAACCAGCCGGGCATCGAGCGCTACCTGCGCGTGGAGGGCGGCCGCCGCATCACCGGCATAACCATCACCGACGTGGACCCGGTGGTGGAAAGCGACCCGGAAAAAGACGATTACCTGGTGGTGCAGCTGGACAAATACGGCGATTTTTCCACCTATACCTTGCGGCTGGTGGGCGTGGAAAACATCGATCCCCGCTACGACCACGCCGATTTTTCCTTCAAAGTCTCCTGCCCGTCCGAGTTGGATTGCGTGCCGCCCTGCCAATGCCAGCCGCCGGCGCTGGAAGAGCCGGAACTCAACTACCTGGCCAAGGACTATGCCAGCTTCCGCCAACTGATTTTCGACCGGCTGGCCCTGCTGCTGCCCGATTGGCGCGAACGCCACGTGCCCGATCTGGGCGTGGCCCTGGCAGAAGTGCTGGCCTACACCGGCGACTACCTCAGCTACTACCAGGACGCCGTCGCCACCGAAGCCTACCTGGACACCGCCCGTCAGCGCATTTCCGTCCGCCGCCATGTCCGCTTGGTGGACTACAAGCTGGACGAAGGCCGCAACGCCCGCGCCTGGGTGTGCGTGGCGGTGGGATCGGACCTGACGCTGGACCGGGCCGGGCTGGCGTTCATCACCGGCCTCAACGACGGTCTGGCGGCGCAGCAAACCGTGCTGGACTGGGACAAGCTGCGCGATGTGCCGGCGCGGGACTACGAAGTGTTTGAACCTTTGCCGAGCGGGGGCGCCGCCATTGCCCTGTACAGCGCCCACAACGAAATCCATTTTTACACTTGGGGTTTACGGGAGTGCTGCCTGGAGCGAGGCGCCACCTCCGCCACCCTGCTGGACGGTTGGGTCGGCGAATCGGGCCGTTGGCTGGACGCGCTCAAGCCGGGCGACGTGCTGATTTTCGAGGAAGTGCGCGGCGCAGTCACCGGCCTGCCGCAGGACGCCGATCCCACCCGCCGCCACGCCGTGCGTTTGACCGGCTTGGAGCGGGGCGTCGATGCCGCCATTCCGACGGCCCAGGGCCGGCCGACGCCTTACGTGGAAATTCGCTGGAGCGAGGAAGACCAACTGCCTTTCCCTTTCTGCATTTCCGCCCTGGGCACGGCGCCGGACTGCCGTTACCTGGACAACGTCAGCGTGGCGCGCGGCAACGCCATCCTGGTGGACCACGGCAGGAGCCTGGATTGCGAATGGCTCGGCCAAGTGCCGATGCTGCACACCGAGGCGGACTGCCTGTGCGAAGGCCATCCCGGCGACGGCAGCACGGTGGCGGGGCGCTTCCGCGCCGCCCTGGCGAAAGCGCCGCTGACGTTCAGTTTGCCTCTGCCGTTGGAGCGGGCCGGATGTTTTGTGTCGGCGGCCGGTTTGATGGCTGCGCCGGAGGACGACGAAGCCGCGGCGTTACCGCAGTTGCGGTTGGTGTCGGTGCCGGGCGACGCCTGGGAACGGCGTTACGACCTGATGGAGGACGGCGGCGGCGAGCGCCAATTCACCGTCGAAATCGGCCCGGCCGGCGACGCGTTGCTGCGCTTTCCCAAGGGCGACATGGCCGCACTATGCTGGACGCCGCGCTACGATTTGCTGGAAAGCGGCCCTGACGACCGCCATTTCGTCGCCGAAATCGACAACGACGGGCTGGCGCAACTGCGCTTCGGCGACGGCGAGCTGGGCAGCCTGCCGCCGGCCGGCGCGGTGTTTTTCGCCCTTTACCGTGTCGGCAACGGCGCGCGGGGCAATGTGGGCGCCGTAGCCATTTCCCGGCTGGTGCTGGACAACGCCAGCCTGGACGGCGTCGACATCGCCGTGCGCAATCCCCTGCCCGCCGCGGGCGGCCGCGAGCCGGAACCCATGGCGGAAGCCAAGTTGTATGCCCCCCACCTGTTCCGCAAGAGGCTGGAGCGCGCCATCGTCGCCGACGACTACCGCCTGCTGGCCGAGCGCAGCCCGCACAGCCGCGCCAAAGTGCAGCGCGCGGCGGCGGCGCTGGCGTGGACCGGCAGTTGGTACGAAGCGGACGTGGCTGTCGATCCCATGGGCCAGGAGGGCGCCGACGCGGCGTTGTTGGACGACATCGCCGGCTACCTGCACCGCTACCGCCGCATGGGCCACGACCTGCACGTCATGCCGGCCCGTTATGTGCCGCTGGATTTGCAATTGGAAGTCTGCGTGCAGCCCCATTACCAGCGCGGCCACGTCAAGGCGGCGCTGCTGGACGCGTTCGGCAACCGGCTGTTGGCGGGCGGCCGGCGCGGCTTTTTCCATCCCGATAGCCTGACTTTCGGCGCAAGCATTTACGTCAGCCGCATCGTCGTCGCCGCCCGCGCCGTGGCGGGGGTCGATTGCGTCAAGGTGACGCGCTTGCAGCGCCTGTTCGAAACGCCCAACCGGGAAATCGAAAACGGCCTGCTGCCCTTGGCCGGCCACGAAATCGCCCAGCTCGACAATGATCCCAGCTATCCGGAACGGGGCAAGCTGGACATCCGCCTGTTCGGAGGACTATGACATGAGCGGAAACACCTGCGGTTGCACCACCGAGTCCTGCGGCTGCTGCGAAGGCAGCCGCAAGCTGACGCCCATGCCTACCGCCAACCGGCGCGGGTTGGACGCGCTGCGTTATCGCGTCGGCACCCACGGCGCTTTCCTGCAAACCATGAAAGCGCGCCTGGCCGATCTGTCCGTGGAAGCGCCGGGAGCGGACGGCCAGACGTTGGAAACCTTCCTGCCTTTGAGCGGACTCACCGCCCGCGACGGCGGCGATCCGGCCATCGCCCTGCTGGACGGCTGGGCCAGCGTGACGGACGTGCTGACGTTCTACCAGGAGCGCATCGCCAACGAGGCCTATTTGCGCACCGCCACGGAGCGCCGCTCCGTGCTGGAGCTGGCCAAGCTGGTGGGATACAAGCTGCGCCCCGGCGTGGCTGCCAGCGTGTATCTGGCCTACACCCTGGACGACAATCAAACCGATCCGGTGGAAATCCCCGCCGGAGCCCGTTCCCAGAGCATTCCCGGCCCGGACGAACTGCCCCAGTCCTTCGAAACCAGCGAAACGCTGGAAGCGCGCGCCGCTTGGAACAACCTGCAAGTGCGGCTGACCAAGCCGCAAAACATCACCTACGCCAACGTGCTGGCCACCGACAGCCTGTACCTGGCCGGGACCGCTACCAATCTCAAGGCCGGCGACCAACTGCTGTTGCAGTTCGACGACCAGGCCGAACAGGCGGCCGTGCGCACGGTGGCGCAAGTGGAGGCGGAACATGCGGACAATTACAGCTTGATCCGGTTGCAGCCGGTGCCGCCCCTGTTGCTGGCCATCGTGCCGGCGCTGGTCCAGGCCATCCAGGCCCTGAGCGCCTTGTCGCCTTCCACGCATCCACAAGCCGAGCCGCGAATAGCGGCTTTGCAAAAGCTGCTGTCCAATATTTATCTCGGCGTGACTGCCCTGCCCGATTGGTTGAAGCAACTGCTCGTCAGCCAGGGCATTGCTTTGCCGTCCAAAGCCGATGGCGCACTGGTCGCCACGGCGGTGTCCATCCCCGTCGATCCCGAGGTAAAGGCGATCATCGACGCATTTGTCGCCGAAATCGGCAATATCGCCAAACAGCTCCATGGGGCGGCGTCCGGTGCCGAGGCGACGGATCCTTCGTTGTTTGTGGAGGGCTTGCTGCTGGGCCCCAACGCGCAAGCGGCCAACAGCCTGGCGCTGGCTCGTAGCCTGAGCCGGTCCTTCGCCAAAGGCTCGGACGCCCATCCGCAACTGCTGGTCAATTTCGCGCCGCAAATCAAGGACAGCTACTACGCCGCCTGGGCCAACGCCAACGTCAACGCCGCTGCGGCCCATCTAAAAGCGGTTTATGCCCTGCGCATCAACGCGCCGCTGTTCGGCGCGAACATCGCCAAACGCGCGACGTTTTCCGGAAATCCATTGAAGCAGGATCCGCCATCGTCCTGGGAGGAATGGCCCACTGTGGCCGGCGACGAGCAAAGCGACGCGCTGTTTTTGGACCAAGCCTACGACGCGGTGCTGCCGGACAGCTATGCCATGGTGCAAATCCAGGAAAGCAGTGGCCCGACCCGGATGCTGCGTGCCGTGACGGCCACGCAAACCACCCAGCGCAGCGCCTACGGCATCAGCGGCAAGACTACCCAGCTCAGCTTGAATCAAGATTGGTGGAAGGGGGCGAGCGACTCCATGAGCACGCTGCGCGGCACTCTGGTGTATGCCCAGAGCGAGGCGCTCAGCCTGGCGGAACAGCCCATGCCGGCCAGCATCCCGGCCCAAGACGCCGTCGGCGACGACGGGAAGGCCGAAATCGAGCTGGCCGGCTTGTACCGGGAATTGAAGTCCGGCCGTTGGGTGATTTTTTCCGGTGAGCGGGACGATATTCCCGGCGTCAGCGGCGTCAAATCCAGCGAGCTGCTGATGGTGTCCGCCCTGAAGCACGGCTACGATGCCGCCCTGCCCGGCGACCAGACCCACACCACGCTGACCCTGGCGACGCCGCCGGCCTACCGCTATAAGCGCGACACCCTCACCATCTACGCCAACGTGGTCAAGGCCACCCACGGCGAAACCCGCCAAGAAACCCTGGGCAGCGGCGACGGCGCCCAGGCCTTGCAAACGTTCACGCTGAAACAGCCGCCGGTCACCTTCGTATCGGCCGCTAATCCAACCGGCGTGGAAAGCACGCTGAAAATCTACGTCAACGACGTGGAGTGGCGGGAAGCGGACACCCTGGCGCTGGCCGGTCCGAAGGAGCGCCGCTTCGTCAGCAAGACCGACGACAACGCCAACACCAGCGTCGTGTTCGGCAACGGCAAGGAAGGTGCCCGCTTGCCGACCGGGGTGGAGAACGTCAAAGCGGTGTATCGCAGCGGCATCGGCAAGGGCGGCAATGTTCGCGCCGAGCAGATCAGCCTGCTGCAAACCCGCGCCCTGGGCGTGAAAAGTGTCGTCAACCCCCTGCGCGCTTCGGGCGGGGCGGACAAGGAAAGCCGCGACCAGGCGCGGGACAACGCTCCCCTGGCGGTGATGGCCCTGGACCGGCTGGTGTCGGTGCAGGACTACGCCGATTTCACCCGCACGTTCGCCGGCATCGGCAAGGCGGCGGCGCGGCGCTTGAGCGACGGCCGCCGCGAGCTGGTGCACATCACCATCGCCGGCGCCGACGACATCCCCATCGACCGCGATTCCGACCTGTACCGCAACCTGCTGGCGGCTCTCTACCAGCTGGGCGACGAGGGGCTGCCGGTGCAGGTGGAGATGCGGGAGCTGGTGGCGCTGATGCTGAGCGCCAACATCAAGCTGGCGGCGGGCTACCGGTGGGAGCCGGTGGTGACGGAAATCCGTGCCGCCTTGCTGAACGAATTCGGCTTTCAAAAGCGCGCCCTGGGGCAGGCGGCGCAGCTGTGCGAAATCGTCAGCCTGATCCAAGGCGTGGCGGGGGTCGAGTATGTGGACGTGGATGCCTTCGGCGGCCTGCCGGAAAAGCGGCTGGATCTTTGCTTGCAAGCGCCCCGGCTGCTGACCCTGGATGAATTGGCGCTGGCGGCGAAAGTCATCGTCACGCCGGCCCTGGGCGCCTACTTGCTGCGGCCCGGCGACATCCCGGACGTGGCGGCTTTTCGGCAGGTGTTCGTGGACGACGGCTACGAGGGCGGCTATGCGGTGGCGCAATACCTGCTCGGCCGTTTTTCCAAGGGCTTGGCCGACAAGCTGAACGACGAGGCTGCGGCGCAATCCCAGCCCCTTTGCTTGCAAGCGGCCCTGGTGGCCGAGCTGAACGCGATTTTGCAGGGGGTGTCCCTCTACGACGCAAACCTGTTCTACAGCGTGCCGCTGGATGCCGAAACCCTGGCGCTGGTTGTGTCCCAGCCCCAGGGAATGGCGCTGGTGCGGCTCAACCGCCTGCTGTTGGACCAGGCCTTTTCCGGCCAGATCACGCCCATGGGGCCCGTGCCGCCGCCCGGCCCGGCGCGGCGGGTGGAGGCGGGCGTGGCGGAGTTCTACGCCGGCGTCGTGCGCCCGGCGCGGCTGGCGATATTCACCGCCGCCGTGCCGGACACCATCACTTTGAATCGGATTTCCTGAAGGCCCGCCCATGAGCACCGTCACCACCGATACCCGCACCGACCGGCTCTACCAACTGCTGCCGGCCATTTACCGCTTGCGCGACGCGGAACAGGGCTATCCCCTGCAAGCCCTGCTGCGCGTCATCGCCGAGCAGGTCAACCTGATCGAGGACGACATCGGCCGGCTTTGCGACAACGCTTTCATCGAAACCGCCGAGGACTGGGCCGTGCCCTATATCGGCGATCTGATCGGCTACCGGCCGGTGGCCGACACGGCGGCGGAGCAGGAGAGCGGCGCCTTGAATCGGGTGCTGGTGCCGCGCCGGGAAGTGGCCAATACCATCCGCTACCGCCGCCGCAAAGGGGCGCTGTCCCTGCTGGAAGTGCTGGCCGGCGACGTGGCGGGCTGGCCGGCGCGGGCGGTGGAGTTCTTCAAGCTGCTGGGCTGGCACCAAAACCTCGATCACCGCCATATGGAACGGGCGCGCACCTGCGATTTGCGCAACGTGGAGGCGCTGGAGCTGTTGGACGGGCCGTTCGACCGGCTGGCCCATAGCGTGGACGTGCGCCGCATCGACTCGGCGCGCAGCCGTGGACGCTACAACATCCCGTCGGTGGGCGTGTTCGTCTGGCGCTTGAAAACCTACACCGTCAGCCACACCCCGGCCTATTGCATGGAAAACGCCGGCCCGCACTGCTGCACCTTCAGCGTTTTGGGCCAGGATGCGCCGCTGTTCACCCGGCCGGAGCCGGAAACCGAGCCGACCCATATCGCCGAGGCGATCAACTTGCCCGTGCCGGTGCGCCGTCTGGCGTTCGAGCGGGATAAGGCGCTGTTTTACGGCGAAAACCGCAGCTTCGCCATCTGGGCGGAAGGCTGGGCCGGCCTGGACGGCAGCAGCCCGGTGCCGGTCGAACAAATCATTGCGGCGGACTTGTCCGACTGGCGCTATGCGCCGCCCGCCAACCATATCGCTCTCGACCCTTTGCTGGGCCGTTTTGCTTTCCCGCCCGGCCAGTTGCCCAAGAAAGGCGTGCGGGTCGCTTACCGCTACGGCTTCAGCGGCGACCTGGGCGGCGGCGAGTATTCGCGCACCCTGTACGATCCGCCCACGCTGAAAGCCGCCGCGGCCGATTCTGCGCAGGCTGTAGCCCCCAGCTTTTACCGGGTCGGCAGCGGCCAGGCCTATGCCCGCATCGGCGAGGCTTTGCAGCAGTGGACGCAGGACCGGCCCCGGCGCGCGGTCATCGAGCTGACGGACAGCGGCGTCTATGTGGAGCCGGTGGCCATCGAGCTGGCGCCGGAACAGAGTTTGCAATTGCGCGCCGCCAACCGCGCCCGGCCGGTGATACGGCTGCTGGATTGGCAGACCGACTTGCCCGACGCCCTGTCGGTGGGGATGGCGGCAGGCAGTCGCCTGACCCTGGACGGCCTGCTGGTGACCGGGCGGGCGGTGCGGATCACCGGCCGCGCCGGCGATACGGCGTCGGCTTCCGGCGTGGAATCCTGCGGCGCCGAGGTGGTGATCCGCCACTGCACCCTGGTGCCGGGCTGGGCGCTGGATTGCGACTGCGAGCCGAAACGGCCGGCCGAACCCAGCCTGGAGCTGTACGGCGTGCGGGCCAAGGTGCGCATCGAGCACAGCATCCTCGGCTCCGTCCAGATCAACCAAGACGAAGTCCGCAGCGATCCCCTGCCCCTGGAAATCAGCGACAGCATCCTGGACGCCACCGCCCCGGACAAGGAGGCCATCGGCGCGCCGGGCTACGCCGTGGCCCACGCCGTGCTGAACATCAAGCGCAGCACGGTGTTCGGCATGGTCGACGTGCACGCCATCGGCTTGGCGGAAAACTGCGTTTTCAACGATTGCGTCAACGTGGCCCGCCGCCAACTGGGCTGCATGCGGTTCTGTTACGTGCCGCCCCGCTGCCGGACGCCGCGCCGCTACCACTGCCAGCCCGATTTGGCGGTGCAAGCCGCGCAGGAGGATCTCGCTGCCGGCCCGGCTCGGGATGCGGCCGTCGCCGGCGAGCTGCTGCGCTTGCGGCCGCAATTCACCAGCCGCCGCTACGGCAGTCCCGGCTATGGCCAGCTGGCCGTGTCCTGTGCCGAAGAAATCAAGCGCGGCGCCGAGGACGAATCGGAAATGGGCGCCTTCCACGACTTGTTCCAACCCCAGCGGGAGGCCAATTTGCGCGCCCGCCTGGAAGAGTACAGCCCGGCCGGCATGGACGTAGGGCTGATCTTTGCCACCTGAGCCGTACCCGTTTATTTCAGTAAAAACAGCGACCCCGAGGAAAGCGACCATGAAAGGTGATTTTACCCGCGACACGTTCGACGCCAGGAACCAGTTCAGCCGTGTGCTCATGCAGCAGGGGCGCGTCACCCTCGACGCGGACCATAACGAGCAGGCGGCCATCCTGCTGCATTATTTGCGCACCTTGGCGCGGGACCTCATCGGCCCCCACGGCGCGCCGGCCCAGGGGGGCGAGGGCGGCTTCGCACTGGAGTGGGACGGCCAGGCGGCGGCCTTGAAGATCGGCGCCGGCCGTTATTACGTGGACGGCTGGCTGGTGGAAAACCACGACCAGAACTGCCTGTACACCGCCCAAAAGGACTATCCCCTGCCGGACGACGACGCCTTGCTGCTGGAGCTGAAGAAAAACACCGGCCAGTGGTTTTGGGTTTATCTGGACGTATGGGAGCGGCACATCACGCCCCTGGAGCAGGACTCGATCCGGGAGGCCGCCCTCAACGGCGTCGACACCTGCACCCGGGCGAAAGTGGTGTGGCAGGTGAAGGCCTTGCCGGTGAAGGGGGGGCGCCAGGTCGCCGCCGACACGGCCAAGCTGTTGAAGGAACTGAAAGCGCAGCAGGCGGCGCTGAAGAAGCAGCTGTCGGTGGAGACCGACCCGAACAAGATTCAAGACTTGAAAACCTCGCTGGATAAGGTCTCCACCGAAATCGCGGTGCTCGGCACGGCGACGGGCGAAGCCGCCGGGGCCGGGCCGGGAGTGAGCTGCGGCACGCCGCTGAAGGATTTGCCGCCGTTCGGCCAAGCTTGGCTGGCGGCCGGTTTGGCCGATCCCACCGGCAAAGAAGATCCCTGCGTTACGCCTCCCGATTCCAAATACCGGGGGGTGGAAAACCAGCTCTACCGGGTGGAAATCCATCGCGGCGGCCCGGCCGACGTCGCCACGTTCAAATGGTCGCGGGACAACGGCAGCGTCGCCACCCGCTGGCTGGGCAGCCAAGGCAGCGACCTGCTGGTGGCCAACACGCGCGGCTTTGCCGCCGGCAACTGGGTGGAGCTGTCCGACGATGCCAAGGAGCTGCAAGGGGGCGACGCACAGGGCAAGCCCCGCAGCGTCCTGGTGAAGCTGGTTAAAGTGGAAAACGGCGTGTTGACGGTGGATCCGGCTACCGCTTCGGACAGCTCGGCATTGGCGTGGCGCGCGTCTTTGCCGAATCCCACCGTGCGGCGCTGGGATCAGGTGGAGCGCGGCGATGTGCTGCTGGACGGCGGGGCCGTGCCGGTCAAGGAGCCGGCCGGAGGCCAGCAGGGATGGATCGATTTGGAAGACGGCGTGCGGGTGCAGTTTTCGCCCGGCGGCCAATACCGCTGCGGCGATTATTGGCTGATTCCCGCCCGCGTCGCCACCGGCCGGCTGGAATGGCCCGCCGACTCGGACGCGTCCGGCAAGGAAACGCCCAAGGCGCTACCGCCGCGGGGGATCGCGCATCACTACGCGCCGCTGGGCTTCGTCAGTTGGCAGGACGGCGAGTTCCAGTACCAGACCTGCCGCTGCGAGTTCTCCCCCATGAGTGTCTGCCCGGGCGATCTCGCCGCCTGATTTTTCCGCCAGCGCCAGGCCGTAATAACAAAAAACCCCGCCGTGGCGGGGTTTTTCGCTATCAGTATTCTTGAGACCTTAGTTGGGATCTACTTTGGTCGTCTGGAAGCCCTTCGGGCCTTTCTGCGACTCAAATTGAACGGTCTGGCCTTCGGTAAGAACCTTGAAACCACTGCCGCTGATGGTGGAGTGATGCACGAACACATCGTCGCCGCCGTCCTGCGGAGTAATGAAACCGAAACCCTTACCTTCGTCGAACCACTTAACAGTACCAGTACGCATTTATTTACAAACTCACTAAATTGAAATTACTACTATCTTGCGTTGTTTCAGCCCTCGTTGAAGGGCTGCCGCGGCGACAGTATAGGCCTTCCCGCTGGCCTTTGCTCAATAATTTCCGCAAAGTTTTTTCGTGTTCGGCAGCGAGGCGCGGAAGGCTCTCCGCCGCTGACTTCCGGGCCTGGGAGGGTGCTAATCTAGGCGTTGTGACAGGGTGGGAATACGCCCCATCGAACCCAACGGAATACGGACACACGCGTTATGTTCAAGAGCTTCGTGCGCTGGTTGCTGCTGATTCTTTTCCGGACTCGGGCAACCGGCTTGGATCACTTCGCCGCCGCGGGGCCGCGCGTACTGGTGGCGGCCAATCACACTTCCTACCTCGACGCCCTGTTCCTATGGGCCTTCCTGCCCGGACCGCTCACCTTCGCCGTCAACACCTACGTGGCGCGCAAATGGTGGGTGCGATGCGGCTTGCGCTTCGCCGATACCCTCACCTTGGACCAGGCCAACCCGCTGGCCACCAAAACCCTCATCGCCTACCTCAAGCAAGACCGCAAGGTGGTGATTTTTCCTGAAGGCCGCCGCACCACCACCGGCGCGCTGATGAAGATTTACGACGGTCCCGGCCTGATCGCCGACAAATCCGGCGCCACGCTGCTGCCGGTGCGCATCGACGGCCCGCAATACACCCGCTATTCGCGTTTGCAGGGCAAGGTGCGCCACCGCTCTTTTCCGCCGGTGCGCTTGGCCGTGCTGCCGCCGGTGCGGCTGGAGCTGCCGGCGGAGCTGAAAGGCCGGGCGCGGCGCCGGTTGGCCGGCCATAAGCTGACGGACATCATGGTGGACATGATGTTCGAAACCAGCGGATATCGGCGCACTTTGCTGTCCGCGTTGTTGGAGGCGCGCGGCATTCACGGCGGCAAGCACGAGATCTTGGAGGACGTGGACCGCAGGCCTTTGACCTACGACGGTTTGCTGCGCAAAGCCGCCGTGCTGGGCGCGCGGTTGGCGCGGGAAAGCCGGCCGGACGAGGCGGTGGGCCTGATGGTGCCCAATTCCCTCGCCACGGTGGTATCCCTAATGGGCCTGCAAATGGCCGGGCGGGTGCCGGCCATGCTCAATTACAGCGCCGGCGCCGGGGTGATGCTGGCCGCCTGCGCCACGGCACAGATCAATACCGTCGTCACCTCGCGCCGCTTCGTGGAGCAGGCCAAGCGGCAGGATACGGCCGCGCGCCTGGCGCAACAGGTGCGGCTGCTGTATCTGGAGGATTTGGCCCAGGACATCCCTCTGGCGGACCAGGCGCACGGCTTGGCGCGGCTGGCCCGTTTGCGCTGGTTTCATCGGGAGCGGCCCGAAGATGCCGATCGGCCGGCGGTAATCTTGTTCACGTCCGGTTCGGAGGGGACGCCGAAAGGCGTGGTGTTGAGCCATGCCAATCTCATGGCCAACCGCGAGCAACTGGCCGCCGCGATAGATTTCGGCGCCGGCGACACCATCCTCAACGCCATGCCGCTATTCCACTCCTTCGGCCTGACCGCCGGAACGCTGCTGCCGCTGCTGTCGGGCATCAAATCGTTCCTATACCCCACGCCGTTGCACTACCGCATCATTCCCGAGCTGGCCTACGACATCAACGCCACCATCCTATTCGGCACCAACACCTTCCTGGCCGGCTACGCCAAGTTCGCCCATCCCTACGATTTTTATTGCGTGCGCTACGTGTTCGCCGGGGCGGAAAAGCTGCTGGAGGAAACCCGCAAAGCCTGGGCGACCCGTTTCGGCATCCGTATCCTGGAAGGCTACGGCGCCACGGAAACCGCGCCGGGCTTGAGCCTCAACACGCCCATGCGCTACCGCGAGGGGTCCGTGGGCGGTTTGCTGCCGGGCATCGAGTACCGCATCGTGCCGGTGCCCGGCATCGCCGAGGGCGGTCGGCTGCACGTCAAAGGCCCCAACGTCATGCTGGGGTATTTGCTGGCCCGGGCGCCGGGCAAGCTGGTGCCGCCCAGCTCGGCCGAAGGCGAAGGTTGGTACGACACCGGCGACATCGTGCGCCTGGACGAGGAGGGTTATTTGCACATCCAAGGCCGCGCCAAGCGCTTCGCCAAGGTGGGCGGCGAGATGGTCTCCCTGGCGGCGGTGGAGGAGCTGGCCCTGCGCGTTTGGCCGGAATACGCCCACGCCGCCGTGATCGTGCCGGACCCGCAGCGCGGCGAACAGGTCGTCTTGCTCAGCGAAAATCCCGCCGCGGACCGGGCGCGCTTGGCGGAGCAGGCCAAGCGCGACGGCATCGGCGACGTGCAAGTGCCGAGGGTGTTGCTGCCCTTCAAGGCGCTGCCGCGGCTGCCCAGCGGCAAAATCGACTATGTCGACGCCACGGAACAGGCGCGCCGGGCGCTGGGCGGCGAGTAACCCAGCCCGGCGGCGTTTCCTTTAAGGAAGAGTTTCCTTAAGCGAAGCCGCAGCTGCTGGGGCCGCAACAAGGCGCCCCGGATTGGCAAGGCGGGGCGGAGGGATTCTTGAGGGAGCTGGCGCGCACCACGCCGCCGCCGGTGATGAGTTTGGTGACCGGGCTGTCGGCGGGGGTATCGGCCAAGTCTTGGCCGCTCAGGGCGCAGAGCTCTCCCCAGGTGGCCAGCCGCTCGCTCATGGCGTGGCTGACTTCCACCACCTGGCCGTTGGCTTCGCACAGATAATCGTATTTTGGCATGAGCTCTCAAGCGGTTGTTGTTCCGGCGCGCCAGTGTAGCGGTTGCGGAAAACGCCGCGCAAGCGAACAGGCCTTCCCTTCTTCGCGTCCCATGGCGTAATGTGGCCGCATGGATTGGTCATCGTTCCACCCCGCCGTCGCCGCCTGGTTCCAGCAGGCGTTTGCCGCGCCTACCCCTTGCCAAATCCAAGCCTGGCAAGCTTTCAAAGCGGGCCGCCACAGCCTCATCGCCGCGCCCACCGGCTCCGGCAAAACCCTGGCCGCTTTCCTGGCCGCCATCGACGATCTGGCCCACCTGGCCGAGGCCGGCCGGCTGCGGGAGGAAACCCGCATCCTCTATATCTCGCCGTTGAAGGCCCTCAGCAACGACGTGCACAAAAACCTGGAGTTGCCGCTGGACGGCATCAACCAGCGCTTGTTCGAAGCGGGCAGCGGCGGCATCGCCCTGCGCAGCGCCGTGCGCACCGGCGACACGCCCCAGGCGGCGCGCTCCGCCATGGGCAAGTTTCCGCCCCACATTCTGGTGACCACGCCGGAATCGGCCTATGTGCTGCTCACCAGCGATGGCGGCCGACGCATGCTGAAGGGCGTGCGCACGGTGATCGTCGACGAAATCCACGCGGTGGCCGGCAGCAAGCGGGGCTCGCACCTGGCATTGACGCTGGAGCGGCTGGAGCGATTGGTATCAGCGAGCCCCTCTCCTGTCGGCGGGGAGAGCGTAGCGAGGGGGGCGCAGCCGGTTGGGGAGAGGGAAAACGGCCTGGCCCGCATCGGCCTGTCCGCCACGCAAAAGCCCATCGAGGAAGTGGCCAACTTCCTCACCGGCGGCGGCGATTGCCGCATCATCGACACCGGCCACCGGCGCCGTCTGGACTTGGGGCTTGAGTTGCCGGAATCGCCGCTGGAAGCCTTGCTGTCCGGGGAAGCCGCCGGCGAGGTCTACGACCGCATGGCGGCGCTGATTCGCGAGCACAAAACCACCCTGGTGTTCGTCAACACCCGCCGGCTGGCCGAGCGGGTGGCGCGGGCGCTCAGCGATCGATTGGGCGAAACCGCCGTCACCGCCCACCACGGCAGCTTGGCGCGGGAACAGCGCTTGGCCGCGGAGACGCGGCTGAAGGCCGGCGAGCTGCAAGCGCTGGTGGCGACGGCTTCCCTGGAGTTGGGCATCGACGTGGGCGACGTGGATTTGGTGTGCCAACTGGGCACCACCGGTTCCATCGCCACGTTTTTGCAGCGGGTGGGGCGGGCCGGGCACTTTTTGGGGGGCACGCCGAAAGGCCGGCTGTTTCCCACCAGCCGCGACGAACTGATCGAATGCATCGCCCTGCTGGACGCGGTATCCCGGGGCGAGCTGGACCGGCTGCATATTCCTCCGCAGCCGTTGGACGTGTTGGCCCAGCAGATCGTCGCTATGGCCGCCTGCGAGGACTGGGGCGAAGACGAGCTGTACGACGCCGTGCGCCGCGCCTGGCCGTACCGCGACCTTCGGCGGGAAGCTTTCGACGCTGTGGTGGCCATGCTGGCGGAGGGCTATACCAGCCGGCGCGGCCCGCGCGGCGCCTACATCCACCGCGACGCCATCAATCGGCGCTTGAAGGCCCGGCGCGGCGCTCGCCTGACCGCCCTCACCTGTGGCGGCGCCATTCCCGACAACGCCGATTACCGCGTGGTGGTGGAGCCTTCCGGCGAGTTCGTCGGCAGCGTGCACGAGGATTTCGCCATCGAAAGCCTGCCCGGCGACATTTTCCAGCTGGGCAACACCGCTTGGCGCATCCTGCGCCTGGACGCCGGCACGCTGCGGGTAGAAGACGCGCAAAGCCTGCCGCCCAGCATCCCCTTCTGGCTGGGAGAGGCGCCGGGGCGGACCTGGGAGTTGTCGGAAGGCGTGGCGCGGGTAAGGCTGGCTTTGACGGAGCAAGCCGATCCTTACGCCTGGTTGGCTCGGCTCGGCGTCGCGGGGGCCGCCGCCGAGCAAGCCGTCAATTACATGGCCGCCGCCAAAACCGCCCTGGGTGTGGTGCCGACCCTGGATACCGTCATCTTCGAGCGCTTTTTCGACGAAGCCGGCGGCATGCAGTTCATCATCCACGCCCCCTACGGCAGCCGGGTCAACCGCGCCTGGGGGCTGTCCTTGCGCAAGCGTTTCTGCCGCACGTTCAATTTCGAGTTGCAGGCCGCCGCCACCGAGGACGCGGTGATTTTGTCCCTGGGGGCGTCGCAGAGCTTTCCCCTGGAGGACGTGGCGCGTTTCCTCAACAGCAACACCGTGCGCGACATCCTGGTGCAGGCCTTGCTGGCCGCGCCCATGTTCACCGTGCGTTGGCGCTGGAACGCCGCCTGCGCCCTGGCCATCCGCCGCTTCCAAGGCGGCCGCAAGACGCCGCCGCACCTGCTGCGCATGCAGGCGGAGGACTTGGTGACGGCGGTGTTTCCCGACCAGCTGGCCTGCTTCGAGAATATCGAGGGCGATAGGGAGGTCCCGGACCATCCCCTGGTCAACCAGACGGTGTACGACTGCCTGCACGAAGCCATGGACTTCGACCGCTTCCTGGAGGTGATCCGGGGCCTGGAATCCGGCCGCATCCGCGTGGTGGCCAAGGACCTGGTGGAGCCCTCCCCGCTGGCGGCGGCCATCCTCACCGCCCGCGTCTACAGCTTCCTCGACGGCGCCCCGGCGGAAGAGCGCCGCACCCGCGCCGTCGCCAGCCGCCGCTGGCTCGATCCCGCCACCGCCGACGACCTGGGCAAGCTGGACCCGGCCGCCATCGCCAGGGTGCGGGAAGAAGCCTGGCCCGAGGCGCGCGATGCGGACGAGCTGCACGACGCCTTGATGCAAGCGGGGTATGTGCTGGCGGCGGAAGCGGCGCCCCATTGGCCGTGCTTGTTCGAGCAACTTGTTGCCCAGGGCCGCGCTGCTGTGCTTTTTCTTGCCCAGGAAGCGGCTCCTTCCGGCTCCCTCTCCCTCAGGGAGAGGGTTGGGGTGAGGGAGTTAAATCCAGTCCCGGCCTTATGGATCGCCGCCGAACGCTGGCCGCAATTCCGCGCGCTTTATCCCGATCAGACGCCGCAGCCGCCCTTGCGCCTGCCGCCGCAACTGGAGGAACGGCGCTGGACGTCCGAAGATGCCCTGGCGGAAATCGTCCGCGCCCGCATGTGCTGCTCCGGGCCGGTGGCGGCCAGGGATCTGGCGCAGGGGCTGGCTTTGCCGGAAAGCGCGGTGGACATCGCCTTGCTCCAACTGGAAACCGAAGGGCTGGTGCTGCGCGGCAAATTCACCGCCGCCGAGTCGCTCGAATGGTGCGAACGCAACCTGCTGGCGCGCATCCACCGCTACACGGTGAACCGGCTGCGGCAGGAGATCGAGCCGGTTCCCGCAGCGGCGTTCATGGCTTTTTTGCTGCGCTGGCAGCACGCGCACCCGCAAACGCGGCTGCGGGGACGGGACGCCTTGGCCGCGGTGCTGGAGCAGTTGGAAGGCTTCGAGGCGGCCGCTTCGGCCTGGGAGGGCGACATTCTGCCGGCGCGGGTGGCCGATTACGATCCTGCCTGGCTGGACGGCCTGTGCCAATCCGGCCGGTATATTTGGACCCGGCTCAGCTCCGCAGCGGGCTCCGCGCCGGTGAAAACGTCGCCGGTTACTTTTTTGCCGCGCAAGCAACTCGGCCTGTGGCGCGCCTTGCGAGGCGAGGACGGCGGCGCGGAACTGTCGGCCAACGCCAAGCGTTTGCTTCACACCTTGCGCGAGCACGGCGCGCAGTTTTTCGAAGAACTGTGGGAACACAGCGATTTGCTGAAAACCCAGGCGGAAGACGCCTTGGCGGAACTGGTGGCGCAAGGCTGGCTGCGCAGCGACAGCTTCATCGGGTTGCGCGCACTATTGGTTCCGGAAGACAAGAAGCGCCGGCTGCGCCAGCTCAATCCTTTATTCGGCTTGGAGGACGCGGGCCGTTGGACGCTGGCGACGGCCCCGGCGGGCGGCGCGATGCCGGAGGCGGCCGCATCCGCCGAACACAGCGCCCGCGTGCTGCTGCGCCGCTACGGCGTGGTGTTCAAGGCCTTGCTGGGCCGGGAAAACACGGTTCCGGCCTGGCAAGTGCTCTTGCCGGTGTACCGCCGATTGGAAGCGCGCGGCGACATCCGCGGCGGCCGTTTCGTCGCCGGCCAGTACGGCGAGCAGTTCGCCCTGCCGGAGGCGGTGGAAGCCCTGCGCAAGCTGAAGGATGCGCCGGACAACGAAATCGTGGCGCTTTCCGCCGCGGATCCCCTCAACCTGCAAGGCGTGATCCTGCCCGGCGCCAAGCTGCCGGCCCTGCCGTCCAACCGGTTGCTGCTGGAAGGGGGCGTGCCGTTGGCGCTGCTGGCGGGCAAGGAGGCGCAATTCCTCAAGGAGGTGGCGGACGAGCGCCGTTGGGAATTGCACAACCGCCTGCTGCGCCGCAGCTTGCCGCCGCAACTGCGGGCCTATCTGTAAAAGCGCTACTGCGTTACCGGCGCGACGAACTGTTCCTGGGACAGGGTCGGGCTGGACAGCTCCTTGAGCTGGCCGTCCTCGCCATAGATGAACAAAGCTTCCACGCCCTCGGCGGCAGCTACCTTCGGGCCTTCCACTTCGCCCAGGCACAGCAAGGCCGTGGACCAGCCGTCGGCCCAGGTGGGGTCGTCGTGCAACACGCTCACCGACAGGAGATGGTGGGCCACCGGCCGGCCGGTGGCTGGGTCGACGATATGGGAATACACCTTGCCGCCGCTTTCGAAATAATTGCGGTAGCTGCCGGAGGTCATGATGGCGAGGGGGCGCTGGGCCGGCACTTCGATGATGCGCTGCACTTCGCGCCGTTCCGGCACCGGCTTTTCGATGGCCACGCGCCAGGATTTGCCGTTGGACTTGACGCCGCGCACTTTCATTTCGCCGCCGATTTCCACCAGGTAGTTGGCGACGCCTTTGCCTTCCAGCAGCGTCGCCACTTGGCCGATGGCGTAGCCTTGGCCGATGGAGGACAGGTCGACCTGCGCCTCGGGGTCGGTTTTACGCAGTCGCTGGCGTTCGTTGTCTATCTCGATTTTGCCGAATCCCACCTTGGCTTTGGCGGCGGCGATTTGTGCGTCGCTGGGCACTTGGTTTTCGTGCTTGAAAAATCCCCAGGCCTCCAGCAGCGGCTTCACCGTCAGGTCGTAGCAGCCGTTGCTTTTTTCGTGCAGGACTTTGGCGATGGACATCATTTTCACCAGGTCCGGCGTCACCTCGGCCCACTCGGTATCGTGGCGCTGGTTGAAGCGGGCGATTTCCGAGTCATCACGGTAGTTGGAGTAATGCAGGTCGATATCCGCCAGCTTGGCGTCGATTTCGCGATGCAGGGCCTCCTTGTCCAACCCCGCGGCGGGGACGAACTTGATGTGGTAAGTCGTGCCTTGGGCCATGCCGGCCAGTTCCACTTCGGCGGGCGGGGTTTCGCAGCCGGCGAGAGCGAGATACAGCCAGAGGCCCAGGAAAAATCGAAGGTTCGTCATGATGCGGCGCTTGGTAATTCAACGGAAAGCGAGGCCCAGGCCCCGCGCCCCTATTGTACCGGGGCCGCTCCGTCGCGCGTCGATTTGCTTGAAAACGCGCACCCCTCTACAATGGCCGGCCACCTGGGGGCTTGCGCTTTCCGGTGGGCGGCGAGCCGCGCTTGGTCGGTGCCGACGCCGCGGCAGGGTTTTTACCCAAGAATTTTTCACCGTCCCCACTGCGATTGCGGCGAGGGGGCTACTTGCTATTCGGAAGATCGTCAAGTAAGATTGCGCTCTTTTCGATGGGCGCCAGACTGGGAGCACAGCAGCAATGAAAACCTTTAGCGCAAAACCGGCTGAGGTAAAGCGTGATTGGTACGTGATCAACGCCGACGGTAAGACGTTGGGTCGCTTGGCCACGGAAGTAGCGCGCCGTTTGCGCGGCAAGCACAAAGCCGAATACACCCCTCACGTCGATACCGGCGACTACATCATTGTTGTCAATGCCGACAAAGTGCACGTGACCGGCAACAAAGAAAAAGCCAAGGTGTACTACCACCACACCGGTTATATCGGCAATATGAAAGCCACCTCCCTGGGCAAAATGCGTCAGACCCACGCGGAGCGCATCATCGAAATCGCCGTGAAGGGCATGCTGCCGAAGAACGCCCTGGGCCGCGATATGTACCGCAAGCTGAAGGTTTACGCCGGCGCGGAACACAACCACCAGGCGCAGCAGCCGCAAGTCCTGGAATTCTGAGAATTATTTAGAGATCAAGCGTATGGCTGAAACACAATACTACGGAACCGGACGCCGCAAGAGCGCCGTCGCTCGCGTCTACGCCACGCGTGGCAAGGGCAGCATCACCATCAACAAGAAGACGCTGGATCAGTACTTCGGCCGCAAGACCGACAGCATGATCGTGCGTCAGCCCTTGGAACTGGTGGAAATGCTGGACAAGCTGGACATCAACGTCACCGTTGCCGGCGGCGGTCCTTCCGGCCAAGCCGGCGCCATCCGTCACGGTATCACCCGCGCTTTGATCGAATTGGACGAAAATCTGAAATCTCCTTTGCGCAAAGCCGGTTACGTTACCCGCGATGCCCGCGAAGTAGAACGTAAGAAGATCGGTCTGCACGGCGCCCGTAAGCGTCCGCAGTACTCCAAGCGTTAATGCTGGCGCGGGTTCCGCCCGCGCTCCAACGTTTGTTGGGGGATCGTCTAGCGGCAGGACTACGGACTCTGACTCCGTCAACCTAGGTTCGAATCCTAGTCCCCCAGCCAATAAAAACAAAGGGTTACGCTTCGGCGTAGCCCTTTTGTTTTTCTAGGTGTCAACTAAGTGTCAACACGGCCAGCGGATTCATTTTCTTGGCTTCTTCCAGGTGATCCGGCGCTAGATGCGCATAACGCATAGTTACCGTGATGCTGTAATGGCCCAAGATGCGCTGCAAGGTAAGAATGTTGCCGCCGTTCATAATGAAGTGGCTGGCAAAAGTGTGGCGAAGGACGTGAGCCATTTGTCCTTCAGGCAGTTCGATCTTGGTCCTTTGCATCGCTTCACGAAAGGCACCGTAGCAAGGCCCGAAAAGACGGCCGCTTTCCTTATGCGCCCGCAGCTCTTCGGCCAGCCGTGATGCAATCGGCACCGTCCGGTTCTTACCAGCCTTAGTATTGGTGAACGTTACCGCTTCGCCTTGCAGCTGTTCCCGCCGTAAAAACTGCGCTTCAGACCAACGCGCCCCCGTCGCTAGAGCGATCTTAGTAGCAAGCAATACGTCGGCATTTTTGGACTTTTGCAGTTCTTCAAAAAGGTGCTCAATCTGCGGCGTTGTCAGGTAGGACAGTTCCTTTTCCTGGATACGGTAACGCCGAATACTGGTAAGCGGATTATCGCTTTTCCAATACCCCAGTCTTTTCAGCTCGCCAAAAACCGCCTTTAGGTAGGAGTGCTCACGATTCAAGGTATTGGCCGAAACACCACCAGACAGCCGTCTTTCGCGATATTCGGCAAATCGCTGCGAGCCAAAGGTCGAAGCAAGGGGATTCCCCATTGCTTCGGCCATGGCACAAAGCCGGCTGTAGGTGTCCTTGTGGGATTTAAGATTGATCCCGTGGTAGCGATACCAAAGGTCTATCAGTTCTCGAAGCCGACGAGCATCTTTCTTATCCGGCTGCCAATCAGCGGCTTGTTGCACCTGAGCCTTCACCCAAGTTTCCCACTGCTGGGCGTCGCGCCGCGTGGTGACCGTTTTCCGAAAGCGCTTGCCACCCCGGCCAGCCGGTTGAATATCAACCTGCCAACCTCCGCCCGTCTTTTTGATTGCCACCGAAATTAAACCAACTGCGACCGGTGCGCCGGCACCGCCAGGTAAGCCAAGTCGCATCGATGAACCAGGTTAATTGGCCAAGCCAGTTTCCCAGGAACCGCCAGGTCGACCAGCTCACGCCGGCGCGCCAGCTCAGCCAGCTGCTCACGTCCCGCCAGCTCAACCAGCTCACCGCGGCGAGCCAACTCCGCCAGGTCAATCAACGCCTGCGCGAAATAAAGCGGTGTTGTACGACGAGCACGGCTAGAGAGGCGGCACAAATCACGGCCGCCAGGAGAGGAGGAAAAATTAAGGGCAGGAGGAGGGACAGAGCCGACATAGTACAACCACGTACTCTTGGCCGCCGGGTGGCCGTAATGGCCTTGATAAACTTGGCAGGACCAGCCGGGCCGGAAAGGGTCCTTGATCCAGCCTTTACCCTGCTCCGGGGGCAATAGGCCGAATTTAGGCCAAGCAAACGAACCCTCAGGATGCTCGAGGACACCGCCGACGCGTTCCACCGCAGCGAGAGCGGCAGCAAAACAACCGTCATCATCGCCAAGACGACGGCCCTTCTTCATCGCATAAAGCTTGCCCCACGACTCACACGGAGGATGGGCAACGACAGGCGAGTCACCGTCATAGCAACGAGCGTCGCGGGACTTATCCCAAATGTCGACAGGAAACGACGAGTAAACGCCGTCGCGGTCAGCAAACAAGATAGCGATTGCAGGCGTATTCATGCCGCCGCCTTTCCAATAAGCCGCCGCAAACAGAGAGCTTTTTCAACGGTTTCCCGCAGGGCGGGCTCCCCTCCTTTGCCGTTATCGCGGTAGAGCTTTACCAGGTCGTCATAGAAGTCCAGGCGCTTGAGTTGGAGCATGACTTGCCGGGTGTTGTAGCCCCTTCTGGCGCAGACGCTGACGATGTTACCGATGATTTGACCGTAGTTCTTGGCGGCGGGAGCTACGCTGTCTTTCTTGTATTGGCGCGTGAGACGGCGCGCGCTGGGGCCGAAGCTGACGTTCATGCGATCATAGAGGTATTGCCACAAGGGATCTATGTAGGTGCCGTTGGGCGTTTCGTCCAGGCGATTTCTTAGCAGGGCGTAGCGCCACAGGTCGCCCAGGTGGGGCAGCAGATCGGTGAATTTCTTGAGGTCTTGGCCGGCGCTTTCGGCGAATTGGGCAATGACGGAGTGGTGAAAGCGGTATTCGATGCGCCAAACCGGTTTGTCTTTGTCGTATCGACCGAGGCTGTAGGCTTCCCATTCTTTGTCGAAGAAGTCTTTTTTGTCGCTGGCGAGGACTTCTTTGCTTTTGTCGTAGATGGCGGTTTGTAGGCTACTGTGCTTGCCGTAGGTGTAGGATTCGGCGGCTTTTTTGCCGTAGCTGACGGCGACGGTGGAGAGGCCGTCGAATTCTAGGTGGGTGATCCCGTCGTAGTCGCGGACGGCCCGGGCTTTGGTGCGGAAACGCTCTTTGAAGGTGGGGCCGGGTTCCCAGCCTTGCACGTCGGCGGCTAGGTGGATGGCTACGCCGGAGTGTTCCCAATCGCCGCTTTCGAAGAACCAGTTGGCGCAAAGGTCGGCATGCCATTGGACGTTATCGGTGCCGCTTTCGGCGATTCTCTTGGGGCTGACTTCTATCTTGAGGTGGGGGCCGCGTTCTTCGCACATGGTTTCTTCGCTGCGGTAATAGGAACCGAACAGGATGACCATGCCTAGGTCGTTATTCTGGAGTTTGTAACGGTAGCCGGAGGCCATGCCCATTTTGGTGACGTGCCATTGGACCGACAGAGGGCTTTGCTTGTGGCCGCCGAAGACGCGTTCACCGGTTTCCAATAGCTGCCGGATGATTTGTAGACGTTGCGGGTTAACGGTGCCGGAATAGAGCTGTCGGACGGTGTCGATCGAGCAACCGACGACTTCAACGCGGGTCAAGTCGTGCATTTCGGCACCGATGAAGATTTTCCCGTTCGGGTCTCCCTTATCGCCTTTGCTCAGGCTGTCGTAGGAGTGGGTTTCACAAAAGCGGACGCCGTTTTCTATCCGTCGTTCTTTAGGTCTACGACCGGTTTTCTTCGTCGGCACCGGTTCCAAATTTTTTAACTTTTCCACTATTCCTCCTTCAATGTGTCGCTTTGTGCCGATACGGGCTCTTCCGGGGTTACACCTATAGACGTGTTACAGGAACGTCTGCCGCGAAAACATTACGCGCCGCCTAGCGCTGTCGCGCGTTCGTCCTACGTCCTCACTTGCTCCACGCTGCGGCGGCACTGACAAATTAATTACCTGCTACAGGAATGATGGACGCCGCAAACCGAGGCGGAGGCGCGGCCTTGATTTGCGGCTTGTCGCAAACAATGAAGTCGCTGTAGACCTTCTTGTAGGTCAGGCGGACGGCGCAGGGGGCGATTTTTTCGACGCGGTAGCCGGAACGGCCTAAGTCGGCGTCGGAGAGGTCGAACAGTGCGCGGCCGTCTTGGGTGGCTTGGAAGTAGTAGACGTTTTGAAGGCGGCCGTCGCGCATGCCGACGACGTTGCCGACGATATGAAGATTCACCTTGGCATAAGGGTGTTCGGCTACATCAGGTGACGGGCCAGCTTGCCCAGGCTGACGGCTATTCCCAGCCAGAGAAGTAGACGCAGCAGCAGGCGGGACAGTACCCACCGGGCGATTTTGACCAGGATTTGCGCCGGGCGTTTTAGCGGGCGCACCAGGGATAGCAGGAGGCGTCCCTCCCAGGAAAGAAGGCCGTGCACGAGATGATAGAAAGACACCAAAAGCGGCAATAATTCCCACAAAAAGAAGAACTTTAGGGTTTTTCCAAAGCGGCGTGCCGGCGATAGTGTCGGCGAAGGTGCCTGTAGTGGTGGATTCATAAAGCTTCCAGGTGACGGGGGAGATTTTTCGCTGACGAAGGTTCATGAAGTCGCTGGCGGAACGGCCTGAATCTTCGGCCAGGTGGAAGGCTTCCAGGTAACGGCCTTTGATGCCGATGAGCGCTTGGTTTTTGTGCTTGTAGGCCGCTTCGGCGCATTGCCGGATGATCTTGTGCACCTTGTCGATATGGGGCGTGGTGAGCACTAAGTCCCAGCCGAAATGACGGTGCATTTCGAAGGCGGTGAGGATGGAGCTGGGGCGATCATCAGCGCCGCCGTTTAAGTAGCTGTCGGCGTAGTCCAGGGCCTCCAGGTCTTTTTCCCGAAGGTGTGTCGGCCAGATGGTGTTGCATTCGTCGATAAGCAGGAATGCGCCTTTGGGGACCCAGTGCCAGAACGTGGACAGCTTTCTGCGGTTCTCCAAGGCGTCCTGGCATTCGGTGGTTTGCAGGTAGATCAGCTCGAAGGTATCGGGAACACCATCCAGGGCTTCGGCTACCCGTTCACGGGAGGAGAGCCCCCGGACGTTGGTGATGACCACCCTACCCGCTTTGGCCGCGGGTATGAAGTCGTCCATGACGGCACCGGAGGTTTTGTAGCTACCGGGCGGGCCGTGGTGGATTTTGATGGACATGGCGTTACCTCATGCCGGGGATGAAGCGAAGGACAAAGCGAGTGGCCAGGGCCGTCATAATGATGTTGATGCACTCCGGAATACCGAAAAAGCCGGCAACTGATGCAACATCGCCCGGCAGGGAATTCCAGGCGCTGGAGACGAACCCTTTTACATCCAAATCGGCAAGGATCGTGCGGCCAACATCCCAGGCGAACGGGATAACCACCAACAGGAACTTGATGGAGGCGAGCACAAAATATTCCACCAGCTGGGCGAAGGCCCAAGTGGCAAAATCGTAAATTTTTTGGCCGAACCATCCGTCGATTACGCCGAAAATGGCGACACACGAAGTCAACAGCACACCCAAAACGGCTTCCATAAGCTACCCCAGGATAATCAAGGCGGCGGCCACGGATGCCACCAGGAGTAAGGCATAACGAATCAAAACGAGCTTGTCTTCATAGTCAGACAAGCAGAGCCGGACATCACCGTAAGACGTGCTGGCGGAAAAGCACGGAAGGCTGCCGCCGCCGCCCAAAGACGTTGACCCGATCATGGCTTGGGATTCGCTTTTGATATTGGAGATCAACAAGGAAAGTTCACTTTTAGCCGCGGCTACTTGGGCTTCGACGCCTTCAATACCGGGAGGGCTGCCATACGTGCCGGGACTAAAACCGGTGCCGCCCGTGCCGCCGTCTTGCGGGTCGGAACCTGAACCAGTGCCAGTACCGTCCCCCGTGCCCGTTCCTGTGCCTGTACCATCGCCGGTTCCCGTGCCTGTACCCGTTCCGCTGCCATCGCCCGTTCCGGTGCCTGTGCCGGTTCCGCTGCCGTCGCCCGTTCCGGTGCCCGTACCAGTCCCGCTACCGTCACCAGTGGTCGCACCAGGAGGTAAAGGCTGACCGTTGCATGTGCCGTCAGCGCCGACAGTGCCGTTACAGCCGCAAACCTCAACGCCGTTAGAGGCGGTGGTGCAATCCCAACCGGTGCCGGTGCCAGGATCGGGGTTTTGCGTTACATCGACGCAGCCGTTGTTTACGGGGTCATAAACCTGCGTGGACGTGCACGTGACCTTCGGGACGCAGTAATGGTTGATTAAAACCAAGTCGCCTAAACATTCCGGGTCTTTGCAGGTTCCGTCAACATCGTGGAATTGGTCGCCTTCACAATTAGGCGGCCATTCGCATACGCCAGTTGTTACGTTACGAATTTGCCCGGATATTTCGCACGTGTCGGGTACGCACTCGCCGGTTAATGTGTTGCGGCTTTCCCAGGTATTGGGACATGCGTCATATACGCATCCGCCGGTTGTATAGTCGAGGTGTTGATTAGCGCCACAGGTGCGATCATGACAAACGCCGTCGGAGCCGCGATCCTGATAAATCGCACACGCGGGGGCATTAATACAGGACGTGCCGGAAACTGTGCCGCCACCGGGACATAACTTTTCGGTATACGGCCCATACCCCGTATAAGCGCCATGGGTGGCGTTGTTAGAGTCCTTACAGAAAATCTGAAAATTGGACGAACTCTTGGTGCCAATCGAACCTAGAGTCCATGAGTAATGTGCGCATAAATCAGTACCGGCTCCCTCGTAGGTGTCATATTTAGATGACGTGTAGCCCTGATAATACGTGTGCACAACAGCGGGATAACTATCCGCGAACGCTGGGGAGATAATCCCCAGCGTTAGGAAGATGAATGCCAGGCCGGCATAAAACCGGCCTGGGCTTTTCATATCGCGGTAACTCGTATTCCGGCAATGAATGCTAAACACCATGCTGTTCCTATGAGTACCGAGACAAGGGTTCCCATCAGGCCTTTTTCATCAGGCCGATGACGATGGAAACGGCCACCGAGACGGCTACGGCGGCAATGATCAAGCCGGCTACGGTGTTGGCATCGCCGGTTGCGCCAGTGATGGCCGTGGTTGCTGCGTCTACCATGTGAATTACCTCTCTAAAAAGCCCCTGAAAAAGCAAGATCGGCGGCCAGGGGAAAAACCGCCAATTCGTTTAAATTAGCGTCCTCTTCGAACGATATTAATAATCAGGCCCGTACCGGCCCCGGTGACGAATAACAACATTCCCCAGCCGAATGATTCGCGGACAATATTCCAATCCAGTTGAGCGTTGGCTGCCGCCGACCAGTCGGATGAGTCCAGCAAAACGACGTGACCTACGCCGGTTCCGGTGGGATTTTGGAACGGGGCGACATCACACTGATCCACGGGCGCCGAACTAGGAATAGCCAAATTGGTCACATATGGCCCACACGCGCCCACCGAATCACACAACGTAATACGAGCGTTAACGATCTCCCAGCAAGTGGCCGCCTGCCCGGTTAGGGGCAGGAGGGTTAGGATTGCGAGAATTAGGGCGCGGTGCATGGTTAGGCGGGTTTAGCCGGGGCTTCAGGATTTGCCGGTCGAGGGGCTTGAGGCTGTTGCGGTTGGACGCCGAAAAGCTGATGCAGGCGCGTTTGGTCGAGGTAGTTTTCGCCTTCTACGCCATCGACTTTCAAACGTGCCTTGAAGCCGGAGCCGCTTCGCAGGCTGGTGAGCAGCTTGTATTCGCCGGGCAGGCCTTTGGCTTGAAAGGCGGCAAACAAGTCCCATGCGATGGGGATTCGGATGATTTCAAAGCCGAGCTGGTTGGGGTTGCGGCCGCTAGTTTTTTGGCTGATGACGATGTTGCTGTAGCGCCGCCCGTCTTCGGCTTCGAAGCGGCTGGCGGCGATGACCAGTGCGTAGGCGGCACCTTGCAACGGTTGGTCGGGGACTTTGCCGGGGGCTTTGGCGCTAGCCGATATTCCGAAAAGTTCGTTGAGTGTCTCGGCGGTCAGTTTGCCGTCGCCACGTACGCTGACCGCAATTTCGTTGTCGGCTTCCTGGCCTGCTCTTTCGGCTTCCGTGAGCACGTCAAATACGGCTGGAACGCGTTTGTCGCGAAGCTGATCGTACATTTCATAAGGCATTTTGACCTTGCGTATGCCAAGGCCTAGGGCGTCAGGATTTTCGTGGTCGCCGGGTTCGAGCAGGTAGAGGTAGCCGCCGGTTTGGCGTTCGACTTTGTAGCGGTTGGCTCCCAGTACCAAGGCTGTGGTGATTTGTTGCATGTCTTTGTTCCTTTTCATCAGGGGTTTAAACGCCGCCCTTATGGGAGGCCGCTAACCGGGGCGGTACGGTGAGCGGAAATAGCGAAAAAGCTTTTAGTGGGGTGCTTGGGCCGGGGTGGTCGGCGGCGGGGCGGCGACCACTTCCCGGCTGTGCGTTTCTTGAAGACGGTTCGGGACGCGCTTCGCCGCGCGGTGGGCGTTTGGGGACACACGGGGCGGACTGACAAGCCGGGAAGATGGCGTGCGGGCGTGGTTGTTTGGCCTGGAGTCGGGCCGAGCGGGTTGCAGTCGCCAAGGGGAGTCTTTCCGGTGTAGTTTCGGTGCCGGACACGGGGCACCGGGCTTCGCGCGGGGTGGAGGAAGGACGGACGCGCGGGCGTTTTTCGGACGCCGGAAAGACTGCCGTTGGGGACTGGTGCGGATTCACGCGGGGGCCTGCGCTTGTTCGTTGGGCGAGTAGCCGAGCAGAAGAACAAAGTCGGCTTCGCATTCGGGACAAGCGGTATGCGTGGCCGCGCCGGTGAACCATTTGTTGCAGTAGGCGCACTGGCTGCGGCGGGCGTGGGGTTTGGATTGGGGGCCGGTTACGGGGCGGCTTGCCTGTTTTTTGGTGGGGCGCTTGCGAGTAGCCATATCCAACACCTCCTAGGCGGCCAGTTGGTCGTGAATACCGCGATCTTTGCCGGCTTCCATACCGGCGAACCAAGCGTCCATTTCAACGGAGCCTTCGACGTAAGGGCACTTTTGCAGGGTGCCGGCGATCTTGCCGGCCTGTACCCAGTCGTAGCCGGCCTGATGGCCTTGGCGGTAAGGAAGGCTTCGTTGGCACCAGCCCGACGGCCAGTCGTTGATCCAATCGTGGGAGAAGGCCGGCTTTTTCATTTGTAGGTCTCCGCTTCCAGGCATTGCTTGTGAAGTAGCACCAGGTTTACGAGACGGTGCTTGCCAATGAGGACGGTGGGGAGGTAGTTGCGTTCGGTCCAGCCGTCGATGACGCCGATGGACAGGCCGGTGAGTTCGGCGAAGCGTTCGCGGCTCATAATAGGTACCAGGGGCGGAACGGACTGGGATGCTTGCTGTAGTTCGTCCATGGCGCGCCCCTTACGCGACCTGTCTATCAACGGCGGCGCGTTCTTCTTCCATGAAGGCGGCAAGTTCGCCCAAAGTGACGTCCGCTACCGGCTTACCGAGTAGGGCTATCCGTTCGGCAATGCGATAGGAAAACCAAGATGACGTTTCGTGAACGTAGAGAGCGGCGGTTGTTTGCACCAGCTCCCTATGAAGATGGTCGAGATCGAGCGCTTGACCGGTGGCTTGCTTGTCCATAATCTCCCCCTGTTGCGGCACTTTGCGGCGCAATGCCGCCAGTCGAGTACATAGTACTCTTTACCTAGCAGGAAGTCAAGTACTAAGTACTTTTTACACGATGTTAGATCGAATCAAGCAATTAGTAGAAGCGTCAGGGCTGTCGAAGACTGACCTCGAGGAACAAACAGGAATAAGCGCCTACAAGTGGGGAAATCTCTTCACCGGAAAGCAACGCGTAAACGAAGACCATATACAAGCCATAAGGAAGCTTTGGCCTCAGTACACATACTGGATAGTTACAGGAGAAACCCTGCCAGAGTCTGGACAAATCAGCCCGCAAATTGAGGAAAGCAGAAAGAAACTAGGGACGGGTGGCTGATAGCCGCAAAGGTAGTCAGCCGATGGAAGGGAGGGAGTTCCCTAGCGGTCAATGAACGAGCGCAAGAACATAAGGACGGAAAGGAATGCGACCAATAGCCCACCGCGATCATTACAACGAAAGCGGAAACAACTCCTTTTTCAAAGGCGTTTTAAAAATCACCTTAGCCATCGTCCTGGCAGCCATCATCCTATTCATACTGAATATCGGCTTCGCCTTGGGTATGCTCAAAGCCATCGCCGAAACATTCAGCACAAAAACAGCAACCGCACCGCCAATAACATCAGTACCGCCAATAACCAGATTGGCTACCCGCCAGCCTGCCCAAACTTCGCCACCAAGCAACCAAACCGCTGCGACACGGCAGTTAGAACGAGCAGCCGATGAAATAGTAGACAAGACCGCCAAAACCGTTGGCGGCGCAATCGGCAAAACCGCCAACGCCTTCAGCAAAGAAGTCTTAAGGAATACCGTTTTCGGAAGGGCTCAAGCCAATTTAGAACCGCTAGAACCACTTCATCAACCAGTAAAGAAATGCATTAAGCCCAACAACGTAATCGATCAAGAAGTAATCGATTGTATGAAACGGAAAAACTAAAAAGCTTTACCAGAGTAGCAATAACAGCCGCTTGGACCACCAATGCGCCAGCCATCCCCTAAAAAGTGTCAACAAACCGTCAACCGCACTGTAGCCCAACACCGCTTCATAGTGCCGGTCGCGTCTCTAAGGCCTTCTCTTTCCGCACTTTGCGGCACATTGCAGCACGTTGCAACGGTCTCTGACTCCGTCAACCTAGGTTCGAATCCTAGTCCCCCAGCCAATAAAAACAAAGGGTTACGCTTCGGCGTAGCCCTTTTGTTTTTCCAGTTGCCGGTCGATGCGGGCAGCGGGATCGATCTTCCCGGCCTTTTTCGTGGGCGCGACGCATGACGATGGCGGCGCCGCTGGTTAAGCTATGCCGGAGCGGCCGGTCACTGTGAAGCGTTCGGCCGGCGGTGGGAGGAAAGCGCTATCGAGCGAAGCGGGCGCATTCGCATAGGGAATATCAGCCCAGGAAGCGCCATGATCCTGGATGAATGCGACTACACTGGTATAAAAAAAGAGCATCGGTGCATGGACAATCCCAAAAGCCAAGCCGACGCGGGAGAGGAAGCCTACTACTTGGCGACCATTATCCTTGGTTTGTTATGTAAGGAAGACGGAACCCGCGCCCGTCGTTGGATTGATATCTTGGAGCCGGCATGGCGCGCCGCGTCGGAAAAGCCGCTGGCTTGTAACGCGGCCAATCAGGCGCTTGAGCGACTGATGGCGCTTTTGGCGGCCGCCGAAATGGCGTCTCAACCGGTTTCGCCTCCGCCCTCGCCCGGCGACGGGCCGCATCATCATCACCATCCGGAATGGCTGCGCGCGGTGATCGACGGGGGACGTAGAGAAAAGGACCGGTGAGCGGGGCGCGTCATTCGCTGCCGACCAGGACTGGACGGTTCTGAGGGGCTGCGGGAAAACCTAGGGCGGGACGCTGGCTGCCGCAAAAGCCTTCAGCCGATGAAGCGGTGGCGCTGGTAAGCGCAACTCGCTTGAATTGGTCGGACGGTCGCAACGCGCGTGTCATCAAGTCACTCGTCGAATGCCGGTCGGCGTAAATGTCGGTGTTCCTAGCGCCAACTAGCGCTCATTAGGGAAACTTCTTCCCAAAACGCACCATCAAACCAGGTAGACACAGCGCTTCGGGCGGGAGCGAGTCCCCGTGGCTTGCGCCGCGAAACGGCACGCCTTAACCTTAACTTAAGTTGAAGTCGGGAAATTAACAATGAGCGAAGGGATCGTTTCCCTGAATGACGCTCGCAGCAGGCGCCTCTTGTATTTGCTTGGGATCCTGCTGGCGGGCGCCGGCGTGGCGATCTTTATTGCCAACTACCTGTTTTCAGGCGGCGCCGTGCGCCCCGGTTCGATTTTGGCGCTGTTGACGGGGGCAACGACGCTGCTGCTGGTCCGGGCCGGCCGGGTGCGTTTGGCTTCCCTCATCCTCGGCGTAGGGTTGGTGGTTGCCGCTTGGGCGGGCGCCTACGCGACGATGGGGCTCTACAGTGTCAGTTTCGTGGCCGTTCCTCTCGCCACGATGTCGTCCGGCTGGTTGCTGGGACGCAAGCAAGCATTCGGCGTTGCCGCTCTAGGAATCGCCGCGATCGTTTCGATCTATGCCATCCATCAGATGGGGTATTCCTTTGCGGGCGTGCACCCCCTGGAGACAATTCTGGTCGTATTGGTCGCGGCCACCTTGCTGTCTCTGCTGATCGGTTCGGAAACCGCCGTGACTTTCCAGCATCAGTTGCGGGAAATTCAGGACGCCCACGCGGAATTGGGACGCCATCGGGATCAGCTCGAGGCCTTGGTGCTCGCGAGAACCCAGGAGCTGTCCACGGCAAAAGTCCAAGCCGAGAAAGCGAACCTCTACAAGAGCGAGTTCTTGACCTCCATGAGCCACGAGTTGCGTACCCCGCTGAACGCGATTATCGGCTTTACCGAATTGCTGGAACTGGAAGACGGCATGACCGAAAGCCAGCGTCAGGACTTGCGCGAGGTTTCCAAGGCGGGATATCACTTGCTGAGGCTGGTCAACGACATATTGGATTTGAGCAAAATCGAAACCGGCCGGATCGATTTATCCATCGAGCCGGTTGAGCTGGAGCCGTTGGTCGCCGAATGCCGTAGCTTGGTTCAACCGTTGGCCGATGCCCGCCGCATCCAACTGCATATGCAAGTGGACGATCCGTTGGCGGTTCTGGCCGACTCGACTCGTTTGCGCCAAGTGTTGATCAACCTCCTGAGCAATGCCGTCAAATACAACAACGAATCCGGGTTCGTCAGCCTTCGCGCCCGCCGCCTCGATGCCGACGGCGCTGTCCGAATCGCGGTTCGCGACAACGGCATGGGCATTCCTGCCGCCGTGCAACCCCAGATTTTCGAGCCGTTCCAGCGCGGCGCCGCGGAGGGTACGAAAATCGAAGGTACGGGCATCGGCTTGGCCATAACCCGACGGCTGATCCAGCAGATGCATGGCGACATCGGATTCGAGAGCAGCGAAGGAAGCGGCTCGGAATTCTGGATCACCTTGCCGTGGGCCGAAAGCGCCTGTGCGGAGCCAATGGAGGACGGCGCCGAAGTTCCCGAGAGGCCCGCGTCATCGGAAACCGAGCGTGTGGTGCTGTGCGTTGATGACAATCCGACCAACCTGAAACTGATCACGCAAATTTTGCGTAAACGCGAGCGGCTCAAAGTTTTCATGGCGGACACCGCCGAAGCGGGCATAACGCTGGCGAAGGCCCATCGGCCGGACCTGATTTTGCTCGACATCAACATGCCGCGCATGGACGGATACCAAATGCTCGAGCAACTACGCCGGGAGCCGGCCTTGAGTTCGACGCCGGTGGCGGCGGTGACGGCCAGCGCCATGAGAGCGGATATCGAACGGGGCAAGGCGGCCGGTTTCGCCGACTACATCACCAAGCCCCTCGATATGGACGATTTTTTGGGCAAGGTCGACGCTTTGTTGCAGGAGCGCTAGCGGCGCGCGAGCACCGCCCCACTCTTTTTCCGCGGTGCTGCCTATGGCGCCGGGGACTTGCGGCGCAGTTTGCCGGCGGCCAAATAAAGCAACTGGATGGCGGCCGAGCCCAGCAGGAAACCGCCGATGAAGAACTCGGACTCGTGGTGGCCCATGGACTGGGCCAGCCATTTGCCCGCGAGAAAGCCCGTTAGCGCCGACACGGCGATGCGTAGCCGTTTCAGAAACTCGCCCCAACGCGCTTGCTCCACGGTCACTCCGGCGCTCCGTGGCGCGCGCCACCGCGCTTTTTAACCGCCACGCGGGCGATGGTCTCCAGTCGGGCCACCGCCATGCCGTTGACGGTATTTTCAGGGAACAGGCCATGCTGATCGCGCGCGCCGGCGGGCAGGCCGGTGAGCAGTTCCAGGGCTTCGTCCACGCGGGCCACGGCGTAAATGACGAAACGGCCCTGCTCCACGGCCGTGATGACTTCTTCCTTCAGCATCAGGTTGCGCTGGTTGGCTTTGGGGATGATGACGCCTTGGTTGCTGTTCAGACCCCGCGCCTGGCACAGGTGGAAGAAGCCCTCGATTTTTTCGTTGATGCCGCCGACGGCCTGCACTTCGCCCTGCTGGTTGATGGAGCCGGTGACGGCGTAGGTTTGTTTCAGCGGTTGGCGGGTGATGGCGGAAATCAGCGCGCACAGCTCGGCCAGCGCGGCGCTGTCGCCGTCGATATAGCCGTAGGATTGCTCCAGGGCGATGTTGGCGGAGATGGCCAGGGGGAAACGCTGGGCATAGCGGCTGCCCAGGTAGCCGGCCAGGATCATCACCCCTTTGGAGTGGATGGCTTGGCCCAGTTCCGCTTCCCGTTCGATGTCCACCACGCCGCGCGACCCGGGGTAGACGGTGGCGGTGATGCGCGCCGGCATGCCGAAGCTGGTGTCGCCGATGGCCAGCACCGTCAGGCCGTTAATCTGGCCGATGGCCTGCCCTTCAGTGGCGACCAGGATGGTGCTGTCCAGCATGTCGTCGAGCACCTGCCGGCTGATGCGGCCGGTGCGCTGTTCTTTGGCGTGCAGGGCCAGCCGCAAGTGGATGTCGGTGATGGCCGGGTCGTTCCTTTGGCCGCGCAGCAAATCGGCTTCGCTGACCAGCTGGAAAACTTCGCTCAGACGCGCCGACAACTGCTGTTGATGCTCGGCCAAGCGCGAGCTGTATTCCGCCAGCATGGCCATGGCCGCCGCGCTGAGCGGCTGGCCGCCGTCGGCATCGTTGCGGGTTTTCACCAGCCGGGCGAAGTCGCGCAGGGTGTCGTCGTTGCGCGCAATGGCGTCGTCGAAGTCGGCCAGCACGCGGAACAGCTCGCCGAACTCCTCGTCCAGTTCTTGCAGCAAGTAATAGACTTCGCGCGAGCCGACCAGGACCAGTTTGACGTCGAGGGGGATGATTTGCGGGTCCAAGGTCATCAGCCCGCTGGCTTGTTCGCCCGGCGCGGGGGTCTCGATCTTGACGGTGCGGGTTTGCAGGGCGCGTTTCAGCGCCGGCCAGACGTTGGCTTCCGCCAACAGCTTTTCCGCTTCCAGCACCAGGTAGCCGCCGTTGGCGCGGTGCAGCGCGCCGCCGGAAATCAACCGGTAGTGGGTGACCAGCGCGCCCTGGTCGTTGACGTACTCCACCCGGCCGAACAGGTTGCCGTAACACGGATAAGATTCGTATACGGCGGGCGCCCCGTCCTGAGGATCGTGGGCCACCAGCAGCTTGGGCACGTACTGATTGATGAGCAGCTGGCGCTTGGCGTAATCCTCGCGCGGCTCCTGATCCCCGGTCAGTTGCTCGTTGATGACGCGGGACAGGTCGGCGCGCAGGGCGGCCAGATAACCCAGCACTTCCGCTTCGTCGGCATATTTCTCTTCCAAATCGTGCAAGAGCGGCTCTACGGTCAACCGTACGGTGTCTTGATTCAGCTGGCGCAACCGCTCCGTGGTTTCCCGTTTCCATTGGGGCAATTCCGCCAGCGTGTCGGCTAAAAAGTCCTCTAAGGACTGGACGTGGCGGTGGAACGCCGCGCGCTCCCCCTCCGGCAGTTGCGCGAAGCCGGATTCATCCAGGGGTTTGCCGTCTTGCAGCGGGGTGAACGAAACGTTTTCCCCGTCGCGGAAAACGGCGATGTCGTATTCCTGGGCCTTACGCTCCACCGCCGTCAAGGATTGGCTGTAACGCTGGCTGAATTCCCGGTCGATGGCGGTTTTGCGCTGCTGATACGTGGGGTTTTCGAAGGCGGTGGGAAACAAGGCCAGCAGGCTGTCGGCCAAGTTCTCGATGTCCCGTTGCAGCGCCCGTCCCTGGCCCGGCCCCAGCCGCAAGGCCAGCGGTTCGCGCGGTTCGGCGAAGTTGTTGAGGTAGAGCCAGTCGCCCGGCGGCGGCATCTCCTTGCCGACCGCTTCCAAATAGTCCTGCACCAGGGAAAGGCGCCCCGTTCCGGTTTCGCCCATCACGAACACGTTGTAGCCGGGACGTCCCATGGCGACGCCGAAGTGGAGCGCGTCCTGGGCGCGGCGATGGCCGAGAAAGCCGGCAAACGGTTCCAATTCGTCCGTCGTGGTGAAGCCCAGCGAATCCGGCGCAACCGCGGATTTGAGATTAGGCGCGGCGAGTTTCAGGTATTCGGTATCGAGGGGCATGGGGATCGGAAAAGTGTTCGGGGCGACGGCGCTAGGGCAACGGTGGACGAGGGCTAGCTCTATTTGTTATAGTTGGGGACTTCACCTAAATTTCGGTCCGCGCCGGGAGCCTGGATGGTTCGGTGCGTGGCGGGGCACCGTGCTCGGGACGGGGCTGGTCTTAAGTTTGGTTCTTAATTCGGAGAATGTCCATGACCATCAAAGTTGCTATCAACGGCTACGGCCGTATCGGACGTAATATCCTGCGCGCGCTGTACGAAGCGAAGCGCACCAACGACATCACCGTCGTTGCCATCAACGACCTGGGCAACGCCAACACCAACGCCCACCTGACCAAGTACGACACGGTGCACGGCCGCTTCGCCGGCGAAGTGTCGGTGGACGGCGACTACATGGTGGTCAACGGCGACCGCATCCGCGTGTTGGCCGAGCGCGACCCGGCCAAGCTGCCCTGGGGCGAGCTGGGTGTGGACGTGGTGATGGAATGCACCGGCTTCTTCACCTCCAAGGCCAAGGCTTCCGCCCACCTGGCCGGCGGCGCCAAGAAAGTCATCATTTCCGCGCCGGGCGGCAAAGACGTGGACGCCACCATCGTGTACGGCGTTAACCACAAGTCGCTGAAGGCCAGCGACACCGTCATCTCCAACGCCTCCTGCACCACCAACTGCTTGGCGCCGCTGGTCAAGCCGCTGCACGACAAGATCGGCCTGGTACACGGCCTGATGACCACCGTGCACGCCTTCACCAACGACCAGGTGCTGACCGACGTTTACCACGAAGATCTGCGCCGCGCCCGTTCCGCCGTCATGTCCATGATCCCCACCAAGACCGGCGCTGCCGCCGCTGTGGGCCTGGTGCTGCCGGAACTGAACGGCAAGCTGGACGGTTTCGCCGTGCGCGTGCCGACCATCAACGTTTCCCTGGTGGACCTGACCTTCGTCGCCGCTCGCGAAACCAGCGTGGACGAAATCAACGCCATCATGAAGGAAGCTTCCCAGGGCGAGCTGAAAGGCATCCTGAACTACAACGACCAGCCGCTGGTTTCCATGGACTTCAACCATGATCCGGCTTCCAGCACCTACGAAGCCACCCTGACCAAGGTCATGAGCGGCAACCTGGTGAAGGTGCTGTCCTGGTACGACAACGAGTGGGGCTTCTCCAACCGCATGTTGGACACCGCCGTTGCCCTGATGAACGCAAAGTAAGCAAACAGAGAAGCGGGCAAGCATGAGCATTCGCAGAACCAAAATCGTTGCAACTCTGGGGCCGGCCACCAACAACCCGGAATCCCTGGAGCGGATCATCAAGGCCGGTGTGGACGTGGTTCGGCTGAACTTCTCCCACGGCGACGCCGAGGATCACCGCAAGCGGGCTGAAATGGTGCGCGAGATCGCCGCCAAGAATGGCCGCCACGTGGGCATTCTGGTGGACTTGCAGGGGCCGAAGATCCGCATTGCCCGCTTCCGCAACAACAAAGTCGTACTGCAAAGGGGCGCACCCTTCACCTTGGACATCAACCTGCCTTCGGAAGACGGCGACGAAACCCAGGTGGGCATCAGCTATCCGCAGTTGGCTCGCGACGTAAAGCCGGGCGACGTGCTGATGCTGGACGACGGCCGCGTCGAACTGGGCGTGGACCGGGTGGATAACGGCAAGGTGCATTGCCACGTTCGCGTCGGCGGCGACCTGTCCAATAACAAGGGCATCAATCTGCAAGGCGGCGGCCTGTCCGCCGCCGCGTTGACGGAAAAGGACAAGGCGGACATCAAGACGGCGGTGCAAATCGACGCCGACTACGTCGCCGTGTCTTTCCCCCGCTCTGCGGCCGACATCGAGGAAGCTCGCCAATTGCTGCGCGATGCCGGGGCCGCCGATGGCGCCATCGGTATCGTCGCCAAGATCGAGCGGGCCGAAGCCATCGAGATGCCGGTGATCGAGGAAATCATCAAGGCCTCCGACGTCATCATGGTGGCGCGCGGCGACTTGGGTGTGGAAATCGGCGACGCTCGCCTGCCGGGCGTGCAAAAGGATTTGATCAGCCGCGCGCGCGCCTTGCACCGCGTGGTGATCACCGCCACCCAGATGATGGAATCCATGATCCAAAGCCCGCTGCCCACCCGCGCCGAAGTGTGCGACGTGGCCAACGCCGTATTCGACGGCACGGACGCGGTGATGTTGTCGGCGGAAACCGCCAGCGGCCAGTATCCGGACAAGGCGGTGGAAGCCATGCATCGCGTTTGCTTGGAGGCGGAGGCGCATTTCCGTGTGCGCGGTCCGGCTCAGTGGCGTTCGGAAACGGACTTCCAGCACATCGACGAAGCCATCGCCATGGCCACCATGTACGCGGCCAATCACCTCAAGGTGAAGGCCATCGCGTCCTTGACGGTCAGCGGTTCCACGCCGTTGCACATGTCGCGTCCCAGTTCCGGCATCCCGATTTTCGCCCTGACGCCGCATGAAAAGACCTGCACGCGCGTGAGCCTGTTCCGCGGTGTGACGCCTTTGACCTTCCCCATGGAAACCACCGATCACTTCGCCTTGAACCGCGCCGTGATCGACGAGTTCCTGCGCCTCGGCTTGGTCACCAGCGACGACGACCTGGTGATCCTCACCAAGGGCGATCTGGAAGGGGTGCGCGGCGGCACCAACGCCATGAAAATCGTGCGCGTCGGCGACGTGCGCAGCCGCTAAACGACCGCCCCGCCCGGCGGTCGGCATGGACGCCGCCGCGAAAGCCCATGGTTCCCGCCATGGGCTTTCGCGTTTAAGGCCCGATGAAATTCATACGAATTGCAGGAGTCGAACCCATGACCTCCCTCACCCAGTTCCTCATTGAAGAACAGCGCCGGTTTCCCCAAGCCTCCGGCGACTTCACCCTGTTGCTCAACGACGTCGCCGTGGCTTGCAAGGCGATTTCCCGCGCCGTGCGTCGGGGCGGCTTGAGCGGCGTGCTCGGCTCCCAGGGCACGGAAAACGTGCAGGGGGAAGTGCAGGTGCAATTGGATGTCATCACCAACGAGATTTTCGTCAACGCCCTCAACTGGACCGGCCGCTACGCCGCCATGGTGTCCGAGGAAAACGACGAACTCATTCACATTACCGACGGCAATCCCAAGGGCGAATACCTGATCTGCTTCGACCCCCTGGACGGCTCCTCCAATATCAACGTCAACCTGTCGGTGGGAACCATCTTTTCCATCCTGCACTGCCCGCAAGGCGTAGAACACCCGACGGAACAAGACTTTTTACAGCCCGGCACCAGCCAAGTGGCGGCCGGCTTCTGCATCTACGGCCCGGCCACCGTGTTGATGCTGACCACCGGCAACGGCGTCAACGCCTTCACGCTGGATGAGGAAATCGGCGAATTCATCCTCACCCGCCCCAACGTGCGCATTCCGGAAGACACGGCGGAATTCGCCGTCAACATGTCCAACCGCCGCTTCTGGGAGCCCCCCATGCGCCGTTACGTGGACGAATGCGTGCAGGGCAAGGCCGGCGGCCGCGAGAAGGATTTCAATATGCGCTGGCTGGCCTCCATGGTGGCCGAGGTGTACCGCGTTTTAACCCGCGGCGGCCTGTTCGCCTATCCCATGGACGAAAAAATCCGCGACAAAGGCGGTCGCCTGCGCCTGATGTACGAAGCCAATCCCATGGCTTTCATCGTCGAACAGGCCGGCGGCGCCGCGTCCACCGGCTACGAACGCATCATGGAGATCCAGCCAGGCAGCATCCATCAGCGCGTGCCGGTGATTTTGGGGTCCAAGAACGAGGTGGAGCGGCTGGCGGCGTATCACCGCGACGCCAACTAGGGCGTTGTCGGCGAAGCGACGGGGCGCGGGTATCAGCCGCCCGTCTCTTCGGCCAGCCATTCCAGTCTCCAAGCCCCTTGGCCGGATTCCGCGAGAACTTCCCTGAGCTGCGGCAGCAGGCCCTTCAAGTCCTCGTCCAGCTGCCAAGGCGGGTTGATGACGATCATGCCCGTGCCGTACATGCCCAGGTTGCTGGTTTCCGGGCCGACGCAGAGTTCTGCGAGCAAGATTTTCGCGATGCCGCTGTTGCGGAAGCGCCGGTAGAAGGCTTCGGCGACATTTCGGTCGAGTATGGGGAACCACACCGCATACGTGCCTGTGGGCCAGCGCCGGTAGGCTTCAAACAGCGCTTTCAACAACCGTTCCCGTTCGTCCTTCAGCTCGAACGCGGGATCGATCAGCACCAGGCCGCGCCGTTCCCTGGGCGGCAGCAAAGCTTTCAGGGCTTGGTAGCCGTCCTGCTGCAAAACCGTCACTTGCCCATCGCCGTCGAATTCCCGCCGTAGCCATTCGATGTCGGTGCTGTGCAATTCGCACAACGCCATGCGATCGTGCTCGCGCAATAAATGCCGTACCAGTCGGGGCGAGCCTGGGTAGTAGCGTAAATTGCCCTGGCTGTTGAGCGCGGCGACCGTATCCAGGTAAGGCCTGAGCAACGGTGAGTTCCCTGGGCGTTCCCACAGCTTGGCGATGCCTTGCAGGTGCTCGCAATTTTTCTGCGCGGCACCGTTTTGCAAGTCATAGCGTCCGCAGCCGGCATGCGTGTCCAAATAGAAAAAGGGTTTGTCCTTGCGTTTGAGCGCTTGCACCAGCAGGCCGAGGATGGCGTGTTTAAGGACGTCGGCGAAGTTGCCGGCGTGAAAAATGTGTCGGTAGCTCAGCATGTATACCAGCCTATTGTTGGATGTGGCGTGGATGAAGCGGGTTGCGCTGTTGACATGCAAATGCGAACCGTTATCATTTGAGGCAAGAGAAAGCGCAACAAGCGATGTCGAGGAGCGGCCAAATGAAAACGTGCTTCATGCCGGGGAGGCGCCCGGTTTCAATGGCGGGCGATGCCCGCCCCCTGAGAGTGCAAATTTCCGAGGAGCGGATATTTCGGTTGTTGCAGACGGATGTTTTGCACGTTGAAGATTTGCAATGCTTGGATCGGCACTCCCGGGGACTGCTTAAACAATTGTTGTTGCGTTGTTGTTTGACCGTCGAGGGTCATGGCAATGCCTAAGCCGATGGTTGCATTGAGTTCGAACGACAGACTGTGGTTGGATGAAGCGAGGGAATCCGAAGTACCGCTGGCGACCATAGAGGATGCCTTGCGGTTCTTGTTGATTCGCTATACCCGTGCGCCGTCGCGTTGGCTGGCCGAGGCGATCAGGGAATCCCTGGAGGCACTTTTGGCGCATCCGGAATTCCGGCCTCCCTGGCCGGAGCGCTGCGCCTACCGCCAATTGCTGATGCACTGGCGGTCGCGCTGCCTATGCCTGACGAGTTAGCGGCGCATTACTGCGGGCGATGGCAGCCGCAGCCGGAACCGCAGCCGCCGCTGAACTCCGGCGCGGCTTTGCCGCCGCTACCGCCGCCGCCTAGCACCGCGGGGGCGGTCACTTTCTTGCGCACCGCGCCGCCGCATTGCGGGCAAGGCGGAGCCGCGTCGCTGATTTTGTGCATGGCGCTGAAGTCGTGGTTGCAGGCATCGCACCGGTAATCGTAGGTAGGCATGGCGAATCTCGCTTGATTGAGGGTTAGCGAACTAATGGGGGCGTTTGCTGCCGGATTCAAGGCGTTTGTGGCCGCTATAGCGGCTGGGTTGCTGGGATATGGGTTCGAGTTCCCAGGCGTTGATGTCCGAAACGGCTTCGATTTGCCGCGCGACGTCTTCCGGCAGTTGCGGGAAAAAATCCAAGCCGGTCAGCTCTTCTACTTTGTCCACGCTGGTCACGTAACGTTCCAAAGGCTCGTCGCCCCGCACTTGCTGCGGGATGACGAAGGCCAATAGCAACGGCGCCTGGTTGGTTTGCGGCGCGGCATAGATTTTGTAAAAAGCGTCGGGAATCTCCACCCGCCGCGCCGAGGCGAGGCGCTCGATCCGGTCGTCGAAGATGGGCCCGGACAAGACCCACACCATGCCCTGTTGGTGGGCGAAACGGTCCAGCTCGGCTTCTTCCAGGCGCTCCCACAAACGGCGGTTAAGGTCGGGTTTCTGCGGCGACACGTTGGTCATGAGGAAGGTCTCCAGCTGGGCATTGCGGCCGTAAAGCACGGCGATGGCGTGGTTGGGCGCCATGTGGCCGCGATCGTAGCCGCTGTCGCGGTAGTCGCTGTGACTGACGAAGCTCAGGTTGCGCCAATCGGTGCGGAAACTGCCGGGGCGCCGCAAATTGCGGTGGGTGGCGGGGGGCGGCGTGAGCCGGTAACTCACCCATAGCGGATTGCCGCGCAGCTCAGAATATCCCACCAAAAAGTTACGATTGCGCAGGGTGTGGTTCCAGGTCAGCGGTTGCAGCCAGTTTTGGATTTTGGGCTCGCCCAAATAAACCAAGCTTGGGCGAGCCAGCAGCACTTCATAGCCGTACCAGCCGCCCGCAACGACGGCCAACAGCAACAGCAGGGATGGTCGGCGGCGCAAAACAGCCGACAGTGCCGATAGCAACTGCAAAGCGATTGCGGCGGTGATTCGTGATCCAGCCAACGGGGTGCCTATTCGAGAACGTTTAAGCCCATTGAAACGAAGACGGCCCGAGATGGGATACACCTCGGGCCGTGCGGTGTCGAATGGAACTTAATGGGACATGTTGTCCATTTTTCCGGTTTCGCCTTCGCCGCCGCCCATTTTGCTCATGTCGTGGCCGCCGTGACCGCCTTGGCCGATGCCGCCGCCACTGTTGCCCGGACCGCCGGTGGAGCCGCCCGCGCCGGCGCTGACGCCGCGGCTTTGCCGTTGACCGATGGCGCCGATGGACGCCTGTTGGATATTGGCCGGCGTCAACCCGCCCAACTGCATGGCATTGTCCACCACCAGGGTGGAAACGGAGGTGATGTCCATTTTCTCAGCCAGGGATGAGGTCACTACCGCCTTAACGGGAGCGCTGCCGTCAGTCGGCTTGGCGGTCAGTACGATGGGGTACGCTGCCGTGGCCGGTATGGAAATCGTGTACTTGTTGCCGCCGCTCAGTTGGCTGCTGGCAACGGTGGCGCCCTTGGCATCCACAGCCTCGACCATGCCGCTATCGATGGGGCCATTGGCGTCGAGAACGATACCGGTCAGTTTGGCCGATTTCGCCGGGGCTGCCGCGGTTGACGTACCGCCCGCGTTATTGTCGCAACCGACCAGCGCCGCCGCCAGCGCCAGCGCGCACCAGCTCGTGCGTACCAAGGAAAAGCCGCTTTCTCGTTGTTGCATGTTTGTTTTCATGTGACGCTAACCTAAGTTATTGATCCTACCCGCATGCGGTGGGCGTCCCGGGATGCCCGCCCAATTTTATAGCATAGAAACTGGCCGGATGCAGCCGCCGCCGGGGGTGCGTAAAAGCCGTTGTTATTTCCCCGGATTATTTAATAGACTGTGGTAATTCGAACAGATTGTATGTAGGGCTGAGTTGGCGTAATACGGAATTAAAATAATCACCACCGCCGGGAGTACTTATGGAGCTTCGTCAAGTGCAGGTGCTGCGCACCGACGCATCGGGAATGCCGCTGGAATGGATCGGTTATCAAGAAACGGCCAAGCTTTATTATCTAGGCATGGTCGCCTACGCATGCGGTACGCCGCTGCTGACTCTGCGCGGCGGGGTCAACGCCCGCAGCGGCCATCGCAGCGTCGTTGAGCTCAACTCCATCATCGCCACCTACGGCCGCGGCCACCAAGGCAGTTCGCCAAACCAAAATTATGTGCCGCCGCTGAACAATATCGCCCTGTTTCGGCGCGACAATCATTTCTGCATGTATTGCGGGCAACGCTTCAGTCATGGGGATTTATCCCGCGACCATATCACGCCCTTGAGCCAGGGCGGTGCCGACGCCTGGAACAATGTCATTACCGCCTGCAAGCGCTGCAACAACCACAAGGCCGGCCGCACGCCGGAACAGTCCGGCATGCAGTTATTGGCTGTGCCGTTTACGCCGACTTATGCGGAATATATCTATTTACAGGGACGCCGGGTGCTGACCGATCAAATGGAGTTCCTGCGCGCCCATTTTCCGCGCCAAAGCCCATTGCATCAGCGCTTGGGGATTACCGGGCCGGTAATTCAAATGCGATAAATCACATTGCGGTTGGACAGCCGCTTAACGTTCCAACATTGGGCCAGGCTAACAAGGGCGAGCGTTACGAAGCAAACGAAGGTCCATGCCGGCATGCTGAATCCCAACAAGGTCCAGTCGACCTTGGCGCAGTCGCCGGTGCCGCTCAGCATAAATTTCAGCGTTTGCGTGATGGGAAAGTTTTGGAACATGTATTCCAGCCCGGGGCCGCACTCAGGCACTTCTTCGGGCGGCAGGTGTTGCAGCCAGACGTGGCGGCCGGCGATGGCCGCTCCCGTCGCCGCCGCCAGAAAACCGGTTATGCCGTAAATCCGTATGCCCATGGTGCCCGGATCCTGCAGCGTGGCGGCCAGGAACACCGCGCCGGCCACCACCACCGCAATGCGCTGGCTAATGCATAACGGGCAAGGCTCCAACCCCTGCGCGTGCTGGAAGTACAAGGCCGCGCCGATCAGGCCCGCGCAAAACAGAAAGCTGAAAAAGAACCACAATCTTGCGCTGAATTTCATGGGGTAACCGCGTAGTTTCCAAATCGGGGCCAAAGATAGCAAAGTTTGTGCGCCGACAAAAATATTCCGGCGGCGATACGGGCGGCGCGGCGGTTGACGCTTGTCGAGCGGCCGGCGCAGAATCTCACTTCGCGGCCCTAACCACCGGTCGAACGGGAGAGATCAAATGAGTTCTAAGCAACATAACCCCATCCCCAAGATCGTCGTGGTGGGCGGCGGCGCCGGTGGGCTGGAGCTGGTCACCCGGTTGGGCAATAGCTTGGGGCGGCGCGGCGAGGCGGAAATCACCCTGGTGGATTGCAGCAAAACCCACGTATGGAAGCCGCTGCTGCACGAAGTGGCGGCGGGCACGCTGGATTCCCACGAGGACGAGCTGGAGTATCTGGCCCAGGCCAACACCAACCATTTCCGTTTCATCCTCGGCCGCATGCAGGGCCTGGATGGTCAAGCCAAAACCATTCGTTTGGCGCCCATTCTGGACAGTGTCGGCGCCGTGCTGGTGCCGGTGCGCGACGTCCGTTACGACATCCTGGTGATGGCGGTGGGCAGCGTGTGCAACGACTACGGCATCAAGGGCGTGGCCGAGCACTGCATGTTCCTGGACACGACCGAGCAAGCCGAACGCTTCCAGGAGCGCCTTATGGAGGAATACGTGCGCGCCCACGTGACCAAGGGCAAGCTGGAGGTAGTGATTATCGGCGGCGGCGCCACCGGCATCGAACTGGCGGCCCAGCTCCATGAAGTGTCGCATTTGCTCAATACTTACGGCTTGGATCGCGTCAAGCCCGCCGATGTCAAGTTAAGCATCGTGGAGGCCTCGCCCCGCTTGCTGCCGGAGCTGCCGGCCCGGCTGTCCGACGCGACTTTGCGTGAACTGCATAAATTGGGCGTAGACGTATTGCTCAAGCAGCGGGTGGTGGAAGTGAGCCCCGCCGGTGTCAAAACCGATTCGGGGCAGGTCATTCCCGGCCGGATCAAGGTCTGGGCGGCCGGCATCAAGGCGCCGGACTTCATGAAAACCCTGGGATTGGAAACCAACCGGGCCAATCAATTGGTGGTGCGGCCCACGCTGCAAAGCAGCGGCGACGACGGGATTTTCGCCATCGGCGATTGCGCCGCCTGCCCCTGGCCGGAACGCAACGGGCAGGTGCCCCCCCGCGCCCAATCCGCCCACCAGATGGCCGATCTGGTCCACGACAACATCCTGCGGCAACTGAAAGGCCGAGGGCTGAAGGAATACCGCTACCGGGACTACGGCTCTCTGGTGTCCCTGGGCAAGTTCAGCACGGTGGGCAATTTGATGGGCGGCCTCGGCGGCAGCTTGATGATCGAAGGTTTTGTCGCCCGCATGGTTTATCTGTCGCTCTATAAAATGCATCAACTGGCCTTGTTCGGCGTGTTCCGCGTGGGCATGCTGACACTGTCCCACTTTTTCCGCCGCAGCGTTCACCCCAAAATCAAGCTGCATTGACCCCGGAGCGACCCGGCATGGCCGTATCCCACAACCCGCAACTCGACTTTCCGACGGCGGATCCCGACGTCCAGCGCATCAGCCTCAGCGCCGGCATGGCGGCGGAAGTGGCCAGCCTGTGCGATATGGGCTGCGTCCGGCAAAACAACGAGGACCGCGTGGGCGTGTTCAGTTTGCCCAGCGGTGGCGCCTTATTGGTGGTGGCCGACGGCATGGGCGGGCACGCCGCCGGCGAGGTTGCCGCCCAAATGGCGCTGGATGCCATGAACGAGGCTTGCGTGGTCGACTTGGCCGAGCCTTTGCCGACGGCTTTGCGGCTTGCCTTGGCGACGGCCAATCGTCGCATTCTCGATCAGGGGGAGGCCAATCCCGCCCAGCGCGGCATGGGCACCACCGCCACGGCGCTGGCTTTGGCCGGCGAACAGGCTTGGTTTGTCCATGTCGGCGATAGCCGGCTGTATCGCTTGCGCAACGGCCAATTGCAGCAGCTGTCCGAAGACCATAGCCTGGTGGCGGAAATGGTGCGCGGCGGCATGTTGTCGGAGGCCGACGCGGTGGATCACCCCTGTCGCAACGTTATCGTTCGCGCCCTGGGCAGCGACCAAGAGCTTCGTCCGCAGATTTCGGTCGAGCCTTTGTCTGTCCAAATGGAGGACGTGTTCCTGCTGAGCTCCGACGGCCTGCACGATCAGCTGAGCCCCGTCGAGTTGGCGAATTTGCTGGAAGCCCCTCCGTCCATCGCCTGCCTGGCATTGGTCAACTTGGCGCGCGAGCGAGGCGGGCCGGATAATATTTCCGCCGTGGTGTGTCGCGTGGTCGAAGGCTGACCGGGGTCTTGGCGCAAGGCCGCGGTGGGTTGCCGGTTCTTCCTGCGAGGGCCGTTCGCCGCGCCTTGATAACGCGCTTCGCCATGGACAAAGTCCGCGCTCCCGCCGCCCGTTCGCACCGGCCGCCCGGCTTGTAGGATAGTGGCCGACGTATTATCTTAGCTCCTGCCTATTGCCTGCCTTGGCCTGCCGCCGCCGGCGCGGCTCCCGCCTACCACCCGACCGGATTGGACACAACGAGGACATTATGCCCAACTGGAAAAACCTGCTGATCTTCCTGTGCGTTGCCCTTGCCGTTTTGGCCGCGACCGGGTTGATCGCCGGAATCCTGCTCACCCATTTCCTGGTGGACTGGTGGTGGTTCAAGGCGTTGAATTTCGAACCGTATTTCTGGCTGCGGTTCCTCTATCGCTACATTCTGTCCGGCGGCGTTACGCTGTTTTTCTTCCTGATCTTTTTCCTCAATTTCTGGGCGGCATCCCGCTACCTGGGGGTGGACGAAACGGAGTTCGCCCTGCTGGCCCAGTCGCCTGAAGGCAAGGGCTATCTGCGCTTGATGCACCGCTTCCAAAGCGGTTCCATGCAGGTGTATCTGCCTTTGTCCCTGGTGTTGGCGGCGATCATCGCCATGCCGTTTTACCAGCACTGGGAAGATGCGTTGCTGTTTTTCTTCGGCCCCGCCGCCGGGGTGGACGATCCCTTGTTCGGCCACGACGTCGGTTTCCATTTGTTCTCGTATCCCATCTTCAAGCTGATCCAGAACGCTTTGCTGTGGACGTTCATCCTGCTGTCGGGCGCCATGGCCGTGTTGTACTGGGTCGAGCACTACACCATTCCCACCCAGCGCAAGGAGTGGCCGCCCGAGGCGCGCGCCCATCTCACCGGCTTGGTGGTGGTGACCCTGCTGATCCAGTGCTGGGGCTTCATCTTGGAGCGCTACGGCTTGTTGTTCACCAACAAGCACGAACCGGTGTTTTATGGGCCGGGCTTTGTGGAGATGAATTATCAGCTGCCCTTGATTTGGCTCAGCGTGCTGACCTTTCTGGGCGCCTCCCTCAGCGTGGTGTACTTCTTCAACCGGGGGCGCGGCCTGAAAACCGCCGGATTGCTAGGCATCGGTTTCTTGGTGGTGCTGGGTATGCGCCAGCTGGATTTGATCCCGGTGCTGTTGGACAAGTACCTGGTCAAGCCCAATCCGGTGAAAACCGAAGGGCGCTACATGCAGGCCAACATCGACGCCACTCTCGACGCGTTCGGCCTGCGTAACGTGAAATATGTGGATTTCGACCTGGCCTCCGATCTGGAAGCGGAAATCGACCGCATCGGCCCGGCCTTGCAACAGCATTTGTCCAATATCCCGGTGTGGGATGAAGAATTGCTGGAGGACGTGTTCCAGCAATTCCAAGGCATCCGTCCCTACTACAACTTCTCGCCGGTGGATGTGGGCCGTTACCCCATCAATAACCGTTTGCAACAGGTGGACCTGGCGGCGCGCGAAGTGAACATGGATAAGCTGCCCGACGCCGCCAAGAATTGGGAAAACCGCCACTTGCGCTATACCCACGGCTTCGGCGCCGTGGTGATCCCGGCCGCGCAGCGGGGCGAAGAGCCCATGCAGTGGTATTTGAGGGACTTGGAGCAGCAGTCGCCGGTGGGCATGACCATCAAGCGCCCCGACGTCTATTACGGCCAGGAAAATCTCGACTACGCCATCGCGCCCAACAAGCTCAACGCGGTGGATATTTCCGCGTCGGAGCCGGAGTTGAAATCGGACTATCGCGCCAAGGGCGGCGTGCCTTTGTCGTCCTTGTTCCGCAAATTGATTTATGCGGTGTATTACCGCGATGAGAAGTTGTTTTTCTCCTTCAACATCGACGAAAACAGCAAGATTCTCTACCGCCGCAATATCGTGGATCGCATCAAGACGCTGGCGCCGTTCCTGGAGTTGGACAGCGATCCCTATCTAGCCGTGACGCCGAACCGCATGTATTGGATACAGGACGCCTACACGCTGTCGCCCCATTATCCGGCGGCCAAGGCCGTGAGGTTTCCGTTCAAGGTGGGCGCCAGCGCGACGGACATCAAGGAATTCAACTACATCCGCAACTCGGTGAAAGTGGTGGTGGACGCTTATAACGGCACCACCAAGTTTTACATCAGCGATCCGACCGATCCGGTCATTCAAGCCTACCGCAAGGCTTATCCGGGCCTGTTCAAGGATGTCAGCGAGATGCTGCCGCTGTTGCGCGAACAGTTGCGCTATCCGCGCGATTTGTTCGCCTTGCAGATGCAGCTCTATGCCCGTTATCACCAGACCAATCCGGATCAGTTCTATCAGCAGTCGGAGACCTGGGCGTTTGCGCAAAACATCGGCGTCCATCCGCCTCAGCCCATGCGTCCGTATTACCTGACCATCGATGCGCCGGACTGCCCTGAGTTGCAAAAATTCGTGTTGATCAGCCCCATGACGCCGGTCGGCCGCGACAACCTTAGCGTATTGGCCGTGGCGGGGCCCATGGAAAACGAAACTTGCAGCGGGCTGGACTACGCAGGCAAGTTGGTGATCTACAAGTTCCCGCAGAAACAAATCGATGGTCCGGCGCAAATCAGCGCTTTGATCGACCAGGATCCGGTGATTCGCGAGCAGTTCACCTTGTGGGATCAGCGCGGCGCCAGGATCAACCGCGGCCGCACCATCGTGCTGCCCATCGGCCACGCGGTGGTTTACGTGCAGCCGGTATATATCACCGCGTCCAGCACCACCAAGATACCGCAGCTGGCCCGGGTGATCGTTTCCATGGGCACAGAAGTCGTCATGGATCGTAGCCTGGATGCCGCCCTTAAGAAGCTGATGGCGCAGCTGAAAGCGCACGATGGCCGGCCGCAGCCCGCCGCCTTGCCTGTTCCGATCGAAGCCGAGCCGGCGCAGGCTCCGGCGGAGTCGAAAAGCGAACTGCGCTCTTACTGAGCCTTATCGGGACGCGCCCGCCCGCCGGTTGGCGGCGGCGCTTCCCGTCAGGCGCTTCCGCAATTCTTCCAGCGCCACCATGCCCAGCGCGAACGGCGCGGCGAACAGCCAAACCTCCGCGCCGATGGGCGCCGTGCCGAACACGCGGTTGCCCCATGGCGTGTAGCCGATGGCGAGGATCAAGCCGATTTCCAGGGCGATACCCCAGAGGATCAACCGGTTGTCGAGTAGCGGCGCGGCGAATAGGCTGCGGCCGGGCGACTTGCAGATAAACACGTTGGCGATTTGTGCGACGATGATGGCGCCGAGGCAGGCCGTGGTGGCCTGCAAATAGAGCGGCGCGTTGTCCGCCAGGAAGTCGCCGTAACGCCAGCCGCCGCCGTGCAGCACGTAGAAAAACGCTGCCATGGCCGCAACCGCTTCCATTGTCCCCAAATACAGATAGGCGCGCATCAGGATGCGCCAATTGAGCAGCGTGTCCGAGCGTGGCCGGGGCGGGCTGGTCATGGTGGCGGGGTCCGGTTTTTCCGCGCCCAGTCCAAGGGCGGGAATCATGTCGGTGCCCAAGTCCACCGCGAGAATCTGGATGATCGTCAGCGGCAGCGGAATTTTAAGCAGCGCAAAAGCCAGGTAAGGCACCAGCTCCGGGATATTGGAGGTAAGGATGTAGGTGAGAAAGCGGCGGATGTTGTCGAACACCGAGCGCCCTTCCTCGATGGCGGCGACGATGCTGGCGAAGTTGTCGTCCAGCAAGATCATATCGGCCGCTTCCTTGGCTACGTCGGTGCCGGCCACTCCCATGGCGATGCCGATGTCGGCCAATTTCAGGGCCGGCGCGTCGTTGACGCCGTCTCCGGTAACCGCCACCACCTCTTTCTTGCTCTTGAGCGCTTCGACGATGCGCATTTTCTGGTCCGCCGCCACTCGGGCGAAGACGATCTCGGGAGAGTCCAGGGCCAGTTGTAACTGGGTTTTGCTGAGTTTGCGCAAGCGGTCGCCGGTGACGACCACCGGGTGTTCGCCTGTGATCAAGCCGATTTCCCGGCCGATGGCCACCGCCGTGTGGGGATGATCGCCGGTTACCATAATGACCTTGATGCCGGCCGTGCGACATTTTTGCAAGGCGGCCGGCACTTCCGGGCGGGGCGGGTCGAGCAATCCCGCCAAGCCGGCCAGCACCAGCTTTTCTTCCAGATGTTGGCCGCTGTGTTCGCCACCCAATTCCCGCCAGGCAAAGGCCAGTACCCGCAGGCCTTGCGCCGCCAAGGTTTCTTGGGCTTGTTGGAAGCGTTGCCGCTGGTCGTCGTGAAGCGGCTCCAGGCGGCCATCCAGGCTAACCTGGTCGCACAGCGGCAGCACCGTCTCCAGCGCGCCCTTGCAGTACAGCACGGCGCCCTGCGGGGTATGGTGGACGGTGGACAGGCGTTTGCGGTCGGTGTCGAAAGGAATTTCGTTGATCTTCGGATACGCGATGGCCGTTCCCAGGCAGGCTTTGGCCATACCCACCAAGGCGACTTCCATGGGATCGCCCAACCAATGGGTGCGGCCGTTGTCGATGGCTTGCTTCAGGTTATGGCACAGGAGGGCGTCTTCGAAAAAACGGTGATGTTCGCGCGCCAAATCCGGTCGCCGGTGCACGTCGGCCAAGCTGAGGTGTTCGCCGTTCAAATATAGTGCGCGGGCTTCCATGCGGTTTTGCGTGAGGGTGCCGGTTTTGTCGGTGCAGATCACCGTGGCGGCGCCCAGCGTTTCCACCGAAGGCAGGTGGCGTATCAGCGCGTTGCGCTTGGCCATGCGTTGGGTGGCCATGGCCAGGGAGAGGGTCACCGTGGGCAGTAAGCCCTCCGGTACGTTGGCGACGATGATGCCGATGGCGAAAAGGAAGTTGTCCCAGAACGACAGGCCCATGGCTTGGCCGATAACGAAAAACAGCACGCCTAGCCCCAAGGCCAGTCCTGCCACGATGCGGCTGAGGCGAACGATCTCTTTTTGCAGCGGCGACAAAATGTCGCCCGCGGTTTGGGTGAGGTGGGCGATCTTGCCGAATTCGCTGTGCATCCCCGTGGCGAATACCACCGCCGTGCCCTCGCCGGAAACGACGCTGGTGCCGGCTAGCAACACGTTGCGGCTGTGGACGGTTTCGTCTTCGCCGGAAGGCAGGGCATCCCGCGCCTGGGGCAGGGATTCGCCGGTGACGGTGGCGTTGTTGACGCGCAGCGAATAGGCTTCGATCAGCCGGCAGTCGGCCGGCACGTTGTCGCCTTCCTGCAAGGCGATAATGTCCCCGGGCACCAGGTCGGCTGCGGGTATGAGGGCGATCTTGTTTTCGCGTAGCGCCTTGACATACTGCGGCAGCAGTTTCTGCAGGGCTGTCACGGCTTGTTCGGCGCGATATTGCTGCCAGAAGGAAAACAGGCCGTTGACTGCGATGACGCCAAGGATGGCGTATCCCAGGGTAGACATGCCCTGCCCCGGTTGCCGAGATTCGGCAAAAAACGCCAAGCCCGCCGCCAGCCATAAAATCAAGGCGAAAAAGTGGCTGAACTCTTCAATAAAGACCAGCCAAAGCGGCTTGCCGGCGAGTGCTTCCACGCTATTGGGGCCGTATTCGGCCAAACGGCGCAGGGCCTCGGTTTGGTCAAGTCCTGATCGGGAGCTATGGAGGCTGGCGACGGCTTCTTCGGTGCCGACTTGGTGGATTTTCACGGAAGACGCCCTCAGTTTCCATCAACTGTCGGGCAACTATAGCGCATGGCTCGGAAAGCCAAATATCGTGAGATTTTTACGAGGCGGCGATTGGGCTTGCCAGCAAGCCGCGGTGGGGGGAATAAAAATGCCTTGCCGTGCGATAGCGCCTTTTGTTGGTGCCGGATGTACTTATAGTCGTTGTTCTATCTCGACATCCAGGCAGCTACCGCATAGCAAGGCGGAGTAATCAGTTCTCCTCTTATCCCTAAGCTTGATTATTAATTCCTTGGGCCTTGCAAACCGTTCCCACCGGTGAAATCACCGGTGAAGAACTGCTTACTTGTTGGCCATCGTGTGCGCCTTGGCAACTTGCTTATCGACTTCGGCTTTGGATTCAGCGTAGCCGCTGGAGAAGCCGGCGCTTTCCATTTCACGGCTCTTCAGCATCACTACCAGCACGATGGCCAGAGCGATTACGCCGCCGATAATCAACCAAAAGTTGTCTTTTTCTTGTTCCATGTTCTTAACCTCTAGAGATAAGTATCAGTTAACAAAAGTGCGTCAAAGAGCGACGCCTACCAACCCACGCAAAGCCACGAGAGCCTGCGCGACGCCGGGACGGCAAAGTGTGCTCCCGCGTTGTTTTTTTAAACAGTCTGTTTCCTTGTGTCAAGCCTTTTGTCTCTGGACAAGTATTAGTGCTTCATGATTAAGCGTCGCATAAGGTATCGGATACCGTCATGCGGCTAAAGGCATTCCAGGGGCTTTCGCGGTAAACTGGTAAGCCGTTTCGCCCAGGAATCGCCGTTTCGTAATGGAAACATTTTTTCGTTTCGTGCAACGCCGGGCGCTTCTTGCCCGTCGGTCGTGATCGCCGTGGATGACGAGCGCTTGGCGCCTCCCTTAGGGCTATACGTGCATATCCCCTGGTGTGTTCGTAAATGCCCGTATTGCGATTTCAACTCCCACCACGCTACGGACACGTTGCCGGAACGGCGCTACGTTGCCGCGCTTTTGGCCGATTTGGAGTCGGAGCTGGCCGTTTGCGGCCCCAGGCCGGTGCAGACGGTGTTTATCGGCGGAGGAACCCCCAGCCTGTTCGGCGCCGAAGCCATCGCCGATCTGTTGGAAGGCATCGGCCGGCGTATTCCGTTGGCCCAAGATGCCGAAATTACCCTGGAGGCCAATCCCGGCACTGCGGAGGCGGGTAAGTTCGCCGGTTTTCGAGCGGCCGGCGTCAATCGCCTGTCCATCGGCATACAAAGCTTCCAAGATCGTCAGTTGGCGGCGCTGGGCCGGATTCACGACCGCCAGGAGGCCTTGGCCGCCGTTGAAATGGCCAAGACGGCCGGTTTTGTCAATTTCAACCTGGATTTGATGTTCGGCTTGCCCGGCCAGGGCATTGAGGAGGCCGCTGCCGACGTCCGCACCGCCATTGCCCTGGAACCGGCGCAAATTTCCTATTACCAGTTGACCTTGGAGCCGGGAACGCCTTTTGCGAAACACCCGCCGGCGTTGCCCGAGGACGGGTTGTTGTGGAATATCCAACAAACCGGGCAGGCGATGTTGTCGGAAGCCGGCTACCGTCAATACGAAGTGTCCGCTTATGCCAGGGCCGGTTTTCCGTGTCGCCATAATCTCAATTACTGGGAATTCGGCGATTATCTGGGTATCGGCGCCGGCGCCCATGGCAAACTGACTCAAGCGGACGGAACAATCCAGCGGCGCTGGAAGCAACGCCATCCCGCCGTTTACTTGGAAAAAGCCGGCTCCGCGCAAGGCGTGGCCGGCGTAGAAACCGTGGCGGCGGCGCAAAAGCCCTTGGAGTTTTTGATGAATGCTTTGCGTTTGCGTGAGGGATTTGCCGAAGGACTGTTCAGTGAGCGTACCGGCCAGCCCTTGGCGGTTTTGCAGCCCGAGTTGGATCGGTGCTGCGCCGATGGATTATTGCTGTATGAGCACGGCAGGATTCGCTGCAGCGAGCACGGCTGGCAATTTCTCGACTCCGTGCTGGGCAGATTTCTTTAATCGTGCAAATAACGCCTGCGTGGTTATGCACATTGGCGTTCATTTCGCGAGCCGGAGCTCGATTAATGCATCGCAGGATAATGTAACCGATTGTTGTTGCTGGGTTATTTGTGCGCCGCTCGATTTGCGGGGACGCATTCGGTTAACCGGTAATCGCCATGGGCTCGGGGCCCTATCCCGTCGTTGTCCACCAAGTTATCCACAGTTCGTGTGGAAAATCCTCATTGCCGACTTTATCATCCCCTCTTATTTTTCCAGCCAGCGGCACCTCTATGCAGCCATTCCAAAGAGACTTTATCCGGTACGCCATCGATTGCGGCGTTTTGCGCTTCGGCCAGTTCACGCTGAAATCCGGCCGCCTCAGTCCGTATTTCTTCAATAGCGGTTTGTTCGACAGCGGCGCGCGGCTGGGGCGGTTAGGCCGTTTCTATGCCGAGGCCCTGCTCCATTCCGGTCTGGAGTACGATCTGCTGTACGGTCCGGCCTACAAGGGCATACCCCTGGTTTGCGCTACCGCCATCGCATTGGCCGACATGACCGGTAAGGAAGTGCCTTTCGTCTTCAATCGCAAGGAGGCGAAGGATCACGGCGAAGGCGGCAACTTAGTCGGCGCGCCGCTCCAAGGCAAAGCCATCATCGTTGACGACGTGATTACGGCGGGAACTTCGGTAAGGGAGTCTGTGGAAATTATTCGCCACGCTGGCGCTACGCCGGCTGGGGTGTTGATTGCGCTGGATAGGCAGGAGAAGGGCCGCGAAGAAACGTCCGCTATCGCCGAGGTGGAAAAGTCCTACGGGATGCCTGTGAGCTCCATCGTCTCGCTGGAGGGTATTCTGGACTATCTACGTGAACACCCGGGCTACGAAGCGGAGTTGGAAGCAGTGGAAGAGTACCGGCGAAAGTATGCGATAAAACCGTAAATTTATTACGTAGGGAAGGTCTGCAACGGAAAAAAGGGTGGCGCAATTGCGACCACCCTTTTCCTTTATCGAGATCGGGAAGCGCTAGACGGCTTCCGGCCTCATTAGCACGAAGCCGGTTTGATGCCGGCCGGCAAGCTGCTTGCGCAAGACCAAGGATTGGCCGCTGCGGGGGTATACGTCAATGCCGAGGTGGCGCCGATAATTTTTGCGCTGGCCGGGGCGGCATAGGTGAAAGTCGCGACACATGCGGTGGTGTCGCCCGTGATAACGATCGCGCCGTATTTACCGGTTACTACTGCACCAGTCGGGGCGGCACAGGTGCCGTTTGCATCGACGTTTTCAGACAGAGGCGTTTTCAGGCCGTCCAGCAGAGAAAAACCTTCCGATGCTTGCGCCTTTGCAGTGTAATCGCTGTAAGCCGGGATCGCGATGGCTGCCAAGATACCGATAATGGCCACAACGATCATCAGTTCGATCAAGGTGAAGCCCTGTTGTGCTTTTTGCATGTTCATAGTGTTTGTGTCCTGTAGTTGAAAAGTGCAACTGACTGCGCAGTGTTATAAGCGAACATCGTGCCAATGACGAAAAAGACCGTTTTCTCGTGTTTCTGACGCTTTACGGCATGTCTTCCGTTTGATCGGGTGGTAGAAAACTGACGTAAAACGTCACTTTCGGTCTGGACAGGGGCAATCGATGTCGCAATGCGCTGACAGATGCACGCCGTAGGCCTCGTCAATGTTTCCCTGGTTCCAGCTTCACCCCCCGCCGTTCGTAAGCGACGTAGGCCAGGATGGCGGTCATGCGCGGGTCGTCGGCGGTCAGGGGCTGGCCTTCCACGGGGTTGCGGATGCACCAGTTGACCATTTCCCACAGGTTGGCCACCTTGCCCAGTTGCTTTTGGAACTTGGGGTAGGTTTCCGGGTGGGTGTTGGCGGCGTTGGGGTGGCACTGGGCGCACACCACGCCGTTGCTGCCCAGCTCCGGGCTGGTCCACAGGCGGCGGCCTTCCTTGACCGCGGTCTGGAATTCCTGTTCCCAGCGTTTGAGGTCCGTGTCGGCGAACTCGTCGGCCTGGGCGGGGACGGCCAACACCAGGCTCAGCAGGGCGGCGGCGGAAAATACTTGGCGGTTACGCATGGCGATGGTCCTTTGGCTCAATAGTGGGTCTGCGGTGGAATGCGCGCGCTGTCGGGCTGGTAGGCGCTGTCTTCCGGCTGCTTGGTTTTGTCGTTGTAGGCCACTTCGCGGCTGCGGTTTTCGTACAGCGTGTAGCGTAGGTCCACGTTGCCGTTGGCCATGTTGATGAACTGCCAGCCGGTGGCGTCCCGTTCGAAGAAGGGGTCGGCCCGGTTCATGGGCACGGTCAGCTTGGGCAGGTACTGCTCGGCCTGGGCGTAGCTGGCGGGATAGGGCCAGGGCCAGGCGGTGGCCATCACCGAGTGGAAGCTGATGTTGCCGATCTGGTTGTACTGGATCTGGTGCACGTGGCCATAGAGCACGTTGACCTTGGCGAACGGTTTCAGCAATTCCTGCACGGGCTCGGCGTCCTCGGTCCAGAAGTTCCAGCCTTTGTAGATCTTCTGCAGCGGCGAGTGGGAGAACACCACCAGCGGCGTGTTCTTGTCCACTTTCTCCAAATCCTGGCGCAGCCACTCGCGCTGCTTGTCGCCCACCATGAAAGGCGAGCCGTTGGGATTGTCCAGGCCGGCCATTTCCGCCATGCGCTGCTCGGCGGTGGGCCAGCGGTTGAAGGTCCAGTCATCAAAGGTGAGGATGCTGTTCAGCACTACGAAGTGCACGCCCTTGTGGTCGAAGCTGTAGTAGTGCGGGCCGAACAACTGGCTCCAGTACTCGCCCAAGTCCAGGTAGTAGTCGTGCTCGCCCATGACGTGGTGCACCTTGCCGCTGAGGGCGGAGAGCATTTCCGCGCCGTGGTCCAGTTCCGGCTTGCTGCCGAGCTGGGCCAGGTCGCCGCCGAACATGATGAAGTCCGGCTTAGGGTGCAGTAGATTGGTTTCCGCCACGGCGCGGATCAGGCCGCGGTCCCAGTTGCGCACGAACTTGGCCCCGCGGATGTGCTGGATGTGGGAGTCGGAAATGTAGGCGAAAGTGAAGTTCTGGCTTTCGTCGGCGAAGGCCAGTTCCACCAGGCTGATGGGCAGGGCCTGGGCTGCCGCAAGGGCGGTGGCGCCTTTGAGGAAAGCGCGCCGGCTGAGGTTGGTGGTCATGACGGCTGCTCCTTATTTGGCTTTGGCGGCGGTTTGGGCGAATTCCGGACTGGTCAGCGCCTGCATGAAGGCCACCAGATCGTCCATCTGCTGACTGGTGAGATTGAGCGGGCGGATACCGCCGCTGAGGAAGTCGTTCACCCTGTCGCCGGCCTTAGCGATGCCGCCGTTGTTGTAGTGGGTCATCACGTCCTTCAGCGTCTTCAGGCTGCCGTCGTGCATATAGGGCGCGGTCAGGGCGATGTTGCGCAGGGTCGGCGTCTTGAAGCCGCCCAGGTCGTCGAACTGGTCGGTGACGGCAAAGCGGCCCAGTTCCGAGGTTTTCTTGTCGGTGAGCACCGCCACGTCCACGTCTACTCCCTTGGCCTTGGCTTCCAGGAAAGCGCCGGCCAGCTTCGGCACATCGGCCTGCACGGCGGTGATGCCGACGCCGATATTGTGGAAGCGGTTGTCGGTGAACAGGGCCTGGGTTTGTTCTATCACGTGGCAGGACACGCAGCGCCCCTGCCCGACGAACACCTGGAAGCCGCGCACCTGGGCCGGCGTCAGCGCCCTCTCATCATGGCCGTAGTACCAGCGGTCGAAAGGCGAATTGCCGGCGACGACGGTGCGCTCGAAGCTGGCGATGGCCTGGGTGACTTCCTTCATGGTGATGGCTTCGCCGGATTTGCCGAACACGGACTGGAAGGCCGCCGCGTAGTCCGGGTCGTTGCGGACGATTTTCAAGATCGGCCCGTGGTCGGGCAGCGCCATTTCCACCGGGTTGAGGAAAGGATACAGTGCCTGGTCTTCCAGGCTGGGGGAGCGGCCGTCCCAGAACTGGGTTTTCATGTAGGCCGCGTTGATGACCGTGGGCGCGTTGCGGGTGCCGGTGAGTTTGTTGACGCCTTCCGACACGCGCCGCGGGCTGTCGGTGAAGGCTTTGGCATCGTCGTGGCAGTTGGAACAGGCCACGGCGCCTGTTGAACTGAAGCGCTTGTCGTGGAACAGCTTGTCGCCCAGCTTGATCTTCTCCGCGCTCTGCGGATTGTCCGCCGGGATGGGCACCGGCGGCAGCCCCAACGGCTCGGCGTAAACGGCGCCGGCCAGCAGCGCCAAACCCAGCAATGCCAATGCTTTCATATTGCCTCCTTACGCAGTTCTGCAACCGTATACACTGACGTAAACACGGAAAGCCGCCATTTATTCCCGGGCCGGGCAAAAATTTTGTGGGTCGGCGCCCGCCGTCGGTGGAAACAATCGGGGATATACTGAAACCGCTCAGACTGACACCGGGATAGGCTCATGGGCAGCATCACCCCCATCGCACAACAAGCGACGCTGGACCATTCGGACCTGTTGTACCGCTATGCCAGGGCGTTGTCGCGCCATCCCCAGGACGCCGAAGATTTGGTGCAGGAAACCTACTCCCGCGCCTTGCGCGCCGGGATTCCCGACAGGCCGGCGGAGCAGCTGAAGGCTTGGCTGTTGGCGATCTTGCGCAATGCCTGGCTGAATACTTTGCGCCAACGGCGCCGAGGCCCGGAATGGGTGGGGCTGGACAACGATCAAGCGGCCCTCCATCCCACGCCGGAACACGATCCGCAAATGGCGCTGATCGCATCGCTGGAGCGGGATGCGCTGCGGCGGGCGGTGCAAACCCTGCCGCTGACGCAGCGGGAGGTCGTCATGCTGCGCGATTTCGAAGGCTTGAGTTACCGAGAGATCGCCGCAATCCTCGGCTGCCCGGCCGGAACCGTCATGTCGCGCTTGGCCCGCGCCCGCAACCAGCTCAAGGCGCAATTGGAACCGCGGGACGGCCGTCCGGCGCAGCATGAAGTCGGGCACCGGCCCGCCGCGTGTCTCAGCGCTTCCTGACTCAGCTTTTCCCTACGGCCAGAGGTGCGCATGGCGAATTTCCACAGCGGAGGTCAAAAATATCCGGCGCTTTGGCCGGAAGAGCGGGCCGACGGCGCCGCCAAACGCATCCTTCGCCATTTGCTGGAAACGCTGGAGTACAACCAGGCGGAATTGCTAAGCGGCAGGGACGGCGAAAGCCTGCACGACTTTCGCGTGGCGGTGCGCCGCACCCGTTGCGCCTTGGGCCAAATCAAGCAGGTGTTTCCCGCGCCCCGCATTCGCCGTTTTGCCGCCGGCTTCGCCGAACTGGGCCGCATGAGCAGCGCGGCCAGGGATTGGGAGGTGTATTTGCAAGGGCTGGATGCCCAGGCGCAGACCGTGCCCGAACCTTTGCGCGCCGCATTGGAGCCGTTGCGGGCCGAATTGAGCCGCCGCCATCGCCGGGAACTGCGGCATTTGCTGCGGCATTTGCGTTCGGCGGACCACCGCCGCTTCCTGGCCGAATGGCGCGCTTTTTTGGACGCCCCCCTGCCGCGTCGCTCCAGCCTGCTCCATGCGACCCAGCCGGTGCTGGTCGTGGCCGGAGGCCGGATCGAAAAAGTCTATCGGCGGGTATTGAAGGAAGGGGAGGCCATCGAGCCGGATTCGCCGCCGCAAGCCCTGCACGAGCTGCGCAAAACCTGCAAAAAACTGCGTTATCTGCTGGAGTTCTTTCAGGCGCTTTATCCGCCCCGCCGGCTCCAACGGCTGGTGGGCATACTCAAGGCGCTGCAGGAGGAGCTGGGAGCCTACCAGGACAGCCAGGTGCAGGTCGCCGCCCTGCTGGAGCTGGCCGCGACGCATAAGTTGCGGCGCGCCCAGCCCATGACGCTCATGGCCATGGGCGCTTTGCTGCGAGATGTGGATCAGCGCGCCGGCCAAGCCCGCGCCGGCTTTGACCGCCGTTTTGCGCTACTGGCCTCCGCCAAAACCCGCCGGCGCTTCGCCGGCTTGCTGCAAGTGGATAACGCCGCGGAAACCGATTAAGCCGCCAGCACCGGCAGGGCGGTTATCGTTACGCCATGGTCCAGGCAGTAGGCTTTCGCGTTTTCCGTGACGATGAGGTTGCGGCTTTTGATTTCCACTTCGGCATCCTGGTCCACGATGTGAATCGTGTCGGCCGTCAGAGGCGGTTTCTCGCATGCGCCGCATTCGTGGCAGCGCGCGGCGCCGATAATGAGGTGCTTGGTTTGTTGCGCGTGCTTGTCGTGGATTTGCGTGCAGTATCCCTGCGAGTCGAGCGCCAGGGTATCGGAAAACACGACGATTCTTTTTGGCAGCGCGATGGATTGGCGTGCCGGATACTGGAGTTTCTGGGCGGAGATGGCTGTTCCTGTAATACGGTATATAAACATTAATATTTCGGGGTCGTGGTTTTTTTTGGGCGCCGTTCGTCGGCGTTGCTGGTTGATTAGGCGTGGTATTTGGCCGGGCTGTTTTTCGATGGGAATTGTCCGCCGACCGCGGTTTTATATTCATCGAATCCCTTGCCGTGAAACAGCTCGTCCAGGGTGAATCGATTGATGGTCGCCAGTTTCTGTTCGGGGCTGCAATCCCGGCAAGGATGCCGCACCGCTGCGCCTTGGGTCGCGGCGCTTTTGTGCGACAGGCAGTATTTGAGCGTGACCGCCATTTGGGCCGATTCGCAGACGAAAAATCCGGTGTCGAAGCTTGCGGTGATGTGGTTATTATTTGTCGACATACTGGCCGTCCTGGTTGGTAGTAATAGGGGTGGCGCTTTGCGCGATTTATTTCAATGGCGCTGCTTAAAACCGATCGCGCTCGGAAAGTCGAGCAAACATCCTATGCCATGGGCAGGCAAACTCAATGCGGCATTTTGCCGCAGTCATTGTTTATGGGATATGCCGCAGGCGATTGCGCGATATGCCGCAATCGACGTGTTTATATATAGCGAGTGATTATCCGGCCGTGCCTAAATATCGGCTTGTCGTTTCCCGACACGGCTGCGTCGTTGGCCATCGTTCTATCGCGACGGGGCGTCGGGCCAATCGCGGCGCGCCGTTTCCAGGGTCGGGCATGCGCTTAGCCAAGCCGGCAGCCTTGGCGGGGGCGGCATGATACCGCACAATGGCCGCCATGAAACCTAGTCTCAACGTACAAATTCTCGTCGCCGCCGTTTCCGGCGTCCTCCTGGGCTGCTGGTTGGGCGGCCTGCCCGCCGACGGCGCGCTGCGCGCGGGAGGGTTGCTGGCTTGCGATATCGTCGGCGGGGTGTTCGTCGATCTGCTGAAAATGGTGCTGGTTCCGCTGGTGTTCCTCTCCATTGCCGCCGGCGTCGCCAACCTCAGCGCCCACGAGCATATGCACCGCATTTGGCGCGTCACCTTGGCGTTTTTCCTGTTCACTACCGCTTTGTCGGTGGCGGAAGGGCTGCTGGTGAGCAATTGGTTCCGACCCGGCGCCGGGTTGGACGTCTCCCTGTTCCGCGACGCCATGGGGCATTACCAAGGCCAGCAATTGTCCTTGGGCGAGTTCGGCGACAAATTCATCCATTCGCTTTTCATGAATCCGGTCAAAGCCATGGCTCAGGGGGACGTGTTGGCCACGGTGATCTTCGCCCTGTTCGTCGGCGTCGCGTTGGTGGCGTCCGGGGAGCGCGCCGCCGGATTGCTGCGCTTGATGAACGAAGCCTGGGGCTTGGTGATGCTCATCGTCGGCTGGATCATGCGGCTGGCGCCCTTCGGCATCGCCGCCCTGCTGGCGAAACTGGCCGCCAGCCAGGACGCGGCCTTGCTGGTCAGCCTGGGAAAATTCGTGGCGGTGGTGCTGGGCAGCGTGCTGTTCCACGGCTTCGTCGTGCTGCCGGGGATTTTGTATGTGCTCACCGGCGTGACGCCGGCGGCTTTTTTGCGCGGCGGGCGGGAAGCGCTGATCACCGCTTTCGCCACCAGCTCCAGCTCCGCCACCCTGCCCGTGACCCTGGGCTGTACCCAGCACCAATTCAAGGTGGATCCCGGCATCGCCGGCTTCGTTGTGCCCCTGGGCGCCACCGTCAATATGGACGGCACCGCCCTGTATGAGGCCGCCGCCGCCCTGTTCGTCGCCAACCTGGTGGGCGTGGAGCTGAACCTGGCCCAGCAGCTGGTGGTGTTTTTCACCGCCATGCTGGCCGCCATCGGCGCGCCCGGCATCCCCAGCGCCGGCATGGTGACCATGGTGATGGTGCTGCAAGCGGTGGGCCTGCCGGCGGAAGCCATCGCCATCCTGTTGCCCATCGACCGCTTCCTCGACGCTTTCCGCACTATGGTCAACGTGGAGGGCGACATGATCGGCTCCCTGGTGGTGCAGCGCGTTGTGCGGTCTGCGTCCGCTAAAACCTGACGATATGACCGAACAAGAAGGCGTCATCAAATACCGCCTGGATTACCGCGCCGCGCCGGCCGCGGCGGTTCCCGGCTTCGCCGAGCTCAATGCGTGGCGCAGCGTGTTGTTCCGGCTGGGACTCATCGGCCAGGATCCGGCCCGCTACGGCGGCCTGGGCTACGGCAATCTCAGCCTGTTGCTGGACGGCGGCGGTTTTTGCGTTACCGGCACGCAAACCGGCCATTTGCCCCATCTGGCGAAGGAGCAATACGTGCGGGTGCTGCGGGCCGATCCGGCGGGCAATTATTTGCAGGCCGAAGGCCCCGTCCCGCCTTCCTCGGAAGCCCTTACCCACGCCGCCGTCTATGGCGCGTCGCCGACCGCCCGCTGCGTCGCCCACGGCCATAGCCCGGAAATCTGGCGATTGGCGGAGCGGCTGGGCTTGCCCACGGTGGCGGCGGGCATTGCTTATGGCACGCCGGCCATGGCGGAAGCGGTGAGTGCCTTGGTGGCGGCGGATCCTGCGCAAGGCGTCATCGCCATGCTGGGCCACGAGGACGGCCTGCTGGCCTACGGCGCCACGCCGGAGCTGGCCTGCTGGCCGCTGGCGTGCTGCTTGGCGCGGGCGTTGGCTTTCGATTCCCCTCCCCCCACGGGAGAGGGCTAGGGTGAGGGAGTCAACTATGGACTTCCGTCAATGTAAGAAGTCGGCCGCAGCGTCGCACAAGAGGCCGGCCAGCGAAACGGTGTTTGTATTTCCCCTAGCCCCAACCCTCTCCCTGGGGGAGAGGGAGCAGGAGTGCCGCGATTTTCATGGCAAGCGGATAACACAACCATGAGCCCGGTCCTGCTCGGCATCGTCGTCTACGTCGCCGCCCAACTGGCGGTGGGTATCGTTGTCACCCGCCGTATCCGCAACGAATCGGACTACCTGTTGGCCGGCCGCAGCATCGGCTTCGGCTTGGGCACGTTCACCGTCTTCGCCACCTGGTTCGGCGCGGAAACCTGCATCGGCGCCGCCGGGGCCATCTACGAAAACGGCCTGTCCGGCGGCAGCGCCGATCCTTTCGGCTACGCCGTGTGCCTGTTCCTCATGGCCTTGTTGTTCGCCGTGCCGTTGTGGCGGCGCGGTCTCACCACCTTGGCGGACCTGTTCCACAGCCGCTATTCGCCCGGCGTGGAGCGCGCCGTGGTGTTGATGCTGGCCCCCACCTCGGTGATGTGGGGCGGCGCGCAAATCCGCGCCCTGGGCCAAGTGCTGGCGGCGTCTTCCGCGCTGGAAGTGGACATCGCCATCACCGTCGCGGCGGCGGTGGTGATCGCCTACACGGTCTACGGCGGCATGCTGGCCGACGTGATGACCGACTTGATGCAGGGCATCGCCCTCATCATCGGCCTGGGACTGCTGTTTTACGCGGTGGCGCAGGCGGGCGGCGGCTTGCAGGCGTCGCTGGCGTCCATCGAACCGCAACGCCTGCGGCTGTTCGGCGGGCCGGACATGCCCTGGCTGGACGTGGCGGAAAACTGGGCCATCCCCATCTGCGGCTCGGTGTTCGCCCAGGAACTGGTGGCGCGCATCCTCGCCAGCCGTTCGCCGGAGACGGCCCGCGCGGCGTGCCTGGCCGGCGGCTGCCTGTATCTGGCGGTGGGACTGATCCCGGTGTTCATCGGCTTGGTCGGCATCCGCCTCATGCCGGGCTTGGACGAGGCGGAACAACTGTTGCCGCAGCTGGCGCTGAAGCACCTCCCCGCCTTTTCCTACGTATTGTTCGCCGGCGCCATCATCTCGGCGATTTTATCCACCGTGGATGGCGCCCTGCTGGCCGCCGCCGCCTTGGTGTCCCACAACCTCATCGTGCCGCTCCGGCCGACGATGGACGACGCCGGCAAGGTGCGCACCGCCCGCGCCATGGTGTTCGTTTTCGGCTTGGTGGCCTACGGTTTGGCGCTCGGCAGCGACGGCGTCCACACCCTGGTGGAGGAAGCCTCCGCTTTCGGCAGCGCCGGCGTGTTCACGGTGGCTTTGTTCGCCCTCTATACCCGGCGCGTCGGCGATCGCTACAGCGCCTACGCGGCGCTCGCGGCCGGCATGGGCGCCTGGCTGGTCGGGCATTTTTGGCTGGATTTGTCCCACCCCTATTTGATTTCGCTGGGAGCGGCACTGGGGGGGTATTTGCTGACGGCGGCGGCGGAGGCCCGGCTCTGGCCGGCCGAGTCGCGCTGAGGCGGTGGACGAAGGCGCCGGGCAAACAAAAACGCCGGCGCGAGGCCGGCGTTTCTTCGAGCGTCCGCAGCGATCTTACGGATAGAGAACTTTCGGCGTGAAGTAGGCGCCGGGATACTTCGGGTCGGCTTCGCTGGCCTGGGCGCTGTCGCTGGAAGAGGAGGAAGCGGACGAGGAAGAGGCCGCCGAAGGATCCGCTTTCTGCAGAATGGTCGGCTGGAAATCGTAAGCGGGATGCTTGGGATCGTCGCCGGCGAAGGCCGGAGCGGCCAGGATCACCGGTGCCAAAACGGCGCTGAGCGTGATGGTGAGCAATTTCGACATGTCATTGTCTCCTTCTTGAATGGGTAGCTGACTTACGAACCGCGGCAATGCGAAAGCGCATTATCCGCTACTTGAATTTGCCAGCGCGATAGAAAAATGGATTTTTTTTCATCCGCCGAGACGGGTGAGCCGGCACGGCAGCGCTCTATAATGCCGTTTTCCACCAGCAGCACCGCAACGCCATGACCCAACTGACCCATTTTAACGCAGCCGGCGCCGCGCACATGGTGGATGTGGGAGCGAAAAACGCCACCGAGCGCCTCGCCGTGGCCGAAGGCAGCATCGACATGCTGCCGGCCACCCTGGATTTGATCCTGCAAGGCAGCCACAAAAAAGGCGACGTGCTGGGCATCGCCCGCATCGCCGGCATCATGGCCAGCAAGCGCACCGCCGACCTCATTCCCCTCTGTCACCCCATTCCCCTCACCCACGTGGACATCGAACTGACCGCCGAGCCGGCGCAAAACCGCGTCGTCTGCCGCACCACCGCCAAAACCGTGGGCCAGACCGGCGTGGAAATGGAAGCCCTCACCGCCACCCAAGTGGCCCTGCTGACCATCTACGACATGTGCAAAGCCGTGGACCGCGCCATGGTCATCCGCGACGTGCGGCTGCTGGAGAAGGCGGGGGGTAAGTCGGGGCATTGGCGGAGGGATGAGAGCAATCCGTAATCTGACCGCCAATGCCATTGAGTTAAGCCGTCATGCCGGCAGGGTTGCCGGCATCCAGAAGCAGGGATGTAGGCAGCGCCTGCCTTCCGTGGCGCCTGGGTTTCAGTTACGCCGCTGTCCCAGTCAGCTTCACTGCTGCGGCTGTCGGCAATCCCTGCCGGAACGACGAAGTTTTCCCCTAACTTAACGGCACTGTTCCGACACCGGCTTTACTTGCTATGCGCTTTTCTTCCATTGCGGCGGCGAGTGCGTGACGCCCAGCAAGCCGTCGATGGAAATGTCCTCGTCGATCAGCGGCCAATGGATGCCGTATCCCGAAGCCGATACCGTGTAATTTTGGGCTTCCTCTTCGCTGGCATTGTCTAGCGCGGGCGATATGTCGCTCAGGCTTTTGGAGACGAATCGGCCGTCCACCACCATGGACAGCCTCCCTTCCTCGATCTTAACGTTTTCGACTTTGTGGTAAATGCTCACGGTTGTCGCCTCCGTTGGAATTCCTGCCATTGTTCGACAATATACTCGAAATGCTCGAATATGATCTTGCGAATCTGCCGCTTGTCACGCGGTGACATCTTGAAAGCAAACGCTTCCTGAATGTCGAAGCTTTCCACGTCTATCCAGAACTTGCATTCCATGTCGCCATTGATGCAATGGATGTGTATGGGCTCGTTGCCTTCATTCGCGTAGAAAAACAATCTCCATCCAAGAAGAACAAGAACGGTTGGCATTGAATTAGCCCTCATTTAGCCCGCGGAAGACGTGGTGAGTGGTAGCGACCGATCAACCGCGAGCGGTGCGGTTCGCCGACTCACCGCACCCTACGGCCATTGCCATCTATCCTCATCTGAAAGTGATAATGAGGATAATCGATTGATGAGCCATCGTGCCCATCTAAATCATTCTTGGAACAATCAAATGTCCACTCAATATTCTTCCATTTGACTGTGTAAGAGATAATTTTACGATCTGGTATCTCATCTTTTAGATCATTGATGTTTGATAGTAGGCGCTCTTGGTTTGCACACCATCTGACGAATGAGGCTATATTCCCATAGCCATATTTGGCATATATTTTTGGAAAATCTTCTTTTTGAATTTACATTGGCGCAGAAGCCAGTGCAGGCATGGATTGTTCGTGCTTATGGTTTTAAAAGGCTTGTTGCAAAGATAGCAGATGCGATTTTCATATCCCTCTTTAAATGCTTTTGCCTGCCTCTGTTGTTCTTCGTCATTTAGCCTATTCAGCTCCTTGATTTCGTCAGGAGATATGCTTTCGAATATTCTTCTGTATTTTCCCGTATCGGGCTTCACACATGCTCCTTATGAAATCTAACGTGGAAGTGAGCGCCCTGCGCGGCTTTTCGCGCAGGTCCGCTCGACTGCCAGGTTAGCCCTTTCGGTTGATAGACGACTTCCGCTTCTTGAGAAGCTCTTGGATAGCTTTGTCATGCTGAACCACCTGGGCGATGAACTTTACCTTCACCTGTTCCTTGAGAATCTCATTCTTTTGCTTGAGGAAGCCAAGCTCGCCTTTGAACTCGAGAGTCGGCGCTTCGAATGCGCGGCCTTCCGCAAAGACAAAGGGAATGTTGCTTTCTTTGTACTCAGATTCCGGCTTTCGTTTAGATAGCTCGGGAAGCTCGTTAACGGCTTTAGCAATATCCGCGGTCGCTTCCAGTCCAATGGCGGTTCGGAACTGATAGTTTAGATACTGTTCAAGCCCTCTAATTACAGGCTTCTTGAACCAGCCAGCTTCGTAGTAGACGCGGTTTTCATTCTGAATCAGTCTCTCCAGGTCTGCGTCAAGTGCAGTATTCACGGCCTTGAAGAAGTCGCTTTTCGGATTGTCGATTTGCAGTAGTTCACGAACTCGACGTTGAACTTGCTCGGCAGTCTTGTACTGCAAATTGAATTCCGCGTAGAGCCCTACAATCCACTCGTCCAAATTCTTTGCGACCTGTACTTGCCCTGAATTACCGAAGCGTTCGAGTTCCCTGATGTACTTTCGATAAGACTCGATTGCTTCCTGCAACTTCGTATAGCCAGCTTCAAGCTCGTAGGTCGTAAGGGCGTAATCCTTATTAAGCAGCGACTGGAGTTCCGAGTATGCGGAATTGATTTTCTCTAGTTCGGCAGCTCCCTTGTCGTAAAGCTGCTTATGCAACTCACCAATGTATTGCTTCTGTCGATTCTTTTCGTCGACGTATTCCTTCCCCAGGAAGCCTGTAGCAGTCAAAACCGCCGAGACAAGAGCGGTAACGATGTTGCTGCGGAGTTCTTTGCTAATCGGCATGGTTGAAAGGGCTAACAGTTGATTAAACAGAATATGGTATATCGGTGCTATACGAATTCCGTTTAGCACGCCGCACGGGCCACGGCCATTGACGATTATGCGGCACACCCCGCGGAAAGCAACCAGGGAAAACTTTCTCGGATGACGCCTTACTCTCCGCTCCCAAACAACCGCCTAATCGCCGCCATGGGCAGCCAGAGGGGCAACGGCTGGTCGGGCAGGCTGTCGAATTCGTAGCGGGTATAGAAGGCGCGAGCGGTGGGGTGTTTGGCGTCCACCAGCACGGCGAGGACGCCGGCCTGGTCGGCGATGGTCAGGCAGCGGTGTAGGGCATCCATCAGCAGGTCTTCGCCGAGTCCTTGGCCTTGGGCGCGGCGGTCTACGGCGAGCCGCGCCAGTCTTGCTATCGGCAGGGGGAAGCTTGGGAGGCGTTTGGCGGCGGCGGGCGGCAGGTGGGTTTTATCGAGGGCGCCTACGGTGAGGGCGTAGTAGCCGGCCACTACGTCCGGCGCGTCATCCAGCACGGCGACGAAAGTCCTTGCCAGGCCGTGGTCCTGGTTTTGCCTGGCGTATTTGACCAGGTAGTCGTTGAGTTCCGGCTCGCCGCAGTCGAAATCGGCGCGGATGTGGTTCCGCGCCAGGGGCTCAATGCGCCAATCAGCCGGCATCGGCGCCGGCCCGCCGGTTTTTATAGCGCCGGGCGGCGGCTTCCAGTTGCGGGCGGGGCTGTTCCGCCTGGTCCAGGGCGGCGAGAAACGCCTCCCAGTCCTTGACGCTCAGCGTCAGCAGCTCCTGTTCCGCCACCACTTGCCGGGCTTTGTCCGCCGCGGCGGACAGCAAGAAGCCCGACAGGGACATGCCGGAATAGGACGCGGCCCGCGCCAGCAGGGTTTTGACCTCGCCGGACAGGCGCAAGTCGATGCGTTCGTCACGCTGGGAAAGATTGGCGTTCATGGCGGTTGCCTCCTGGGAGGACTATAGCATGTACGGTGCGTGTACGGGTTGCCGGGGTTTGTCGACGCCAGCGGAGGCTGCGAGTTGGTTTGAAGTTCCCTCACCCTAACCCTCTCCCGCAGGAAGAGGGGACCGGAAGGCCGTAGCTGTTTGATCCCCACGTTTCACTGCTCCCCCTCCGCCAACCAAGTCCGCCGGGCGACGAAAATCGCCGCCAGCGGCAGCGCCAACCCAATCACCGTGGTGGCGATGAACAGGTTGCCCAGTTGGCTGTAATCGGCGGGCATGCTGACGGCGCCGGTGGCGGCGTCGCGCACTTCGCGGGTGACGGTGAAGAGGTGGTTGAGGTATTTGCTGCCCAGTTGCGACAGGGATAGGGCCAGGTTGACGAAAGCGGCCATGACGGCGAAATAGGTGGCCTTGAGCTTGGCCGGGGCGGAGTTGGCGATCCAGGCCAGCATGGGGATCATGGATATCTGGCCCAGGGGCGATTCCAGCGCGGTGTCGATGAGGGCGATGAAACGGGCGTCCACCACGCCGCCGGTGTGGGCGGCGGTCCATTCATGGAAACCGTAGTACATGGCGAGATTGGGCAGGAACAGCACGGTGCCGACGATGGTGAGGAAGGCGACGATGTAGGTGATGGGCCGTTCCGCCATGAAGCGGCGGAAGACGAACATGCCGAATAGGGTTAGGGCGCTGGTGAGCAGGGACAGCTTGGACAAAAAACTCTGGTCGAATCCCAGCACGTCGATCATCCACCAGGTGGAGCCAGCGCCGGCCGAGGGCGTGGCGCGGAAGGCGAAAATCACCGCGGCGATGCCGAACAGGGCGTGGCGGGAGCGGGGCGATAAATCCGCCGTGAGCCGCGCCATGAGGAACAGCACGATGACCAGCGAACCGGCGAAGACGATTTCTTCGCTCAAGGGCAGCTTGGACAGGCCCATGGCGACGGAGAACACGCAGAAGCCCAAACCGCCGCCCAATATCCACCAGTTCACTTCCGTGATTTCCTCCGCCGGGCGCGCCAGGCGCCGTTCGATTTCGTCGAACTCCAGGCCTTGGGCGGCCAGCCTCCGCGCCTCGCGGTAGCGCAGGAAAGCGGCCAGCAGCACACCCAGCACGGAGACGACGGGAATGACCAGGGCTAGGTGATAGATGTTCAGGTAGACGGCCGCTTTTTGCGCGGCATCGAGGCTTTCCACGCCGCTGAACAAATAGACGTTGGCCGCCGCCACCAGCAGCGAGCCGCCGATGATGGCGACCCGCCCGAGGGTCTGCATGGTGGTGTGGGCCAGGCGCAGTTGTTCCTCCGACACCGGCTTGCCCTGTTCGTCGTAGCGCGCCACCGCCTCCACCGTCATGGCGTCGGCCACGGTGTCCTGCAGCACGTAGCCGATGGGCGACAGCAGCGCCGCCAGCACGTACCAGGTTTCCGCCGGCAGCACCTCGCGCATTGCCGCCGGGCTGCTCAACAGGCCGGACATGATGAGCAGGCTGGCGGCGATGAGGGCCGCGCCGAGATAAATCAGCCCGGCCTTGTGCCGCCAGATCAGGTCCACCAAGTGGCCCAGGGGCATTTTCAGCGTCCACGGAAGCATGGTCCAGAAGCCCAGCGCGGCGAGGAATTCCGCCGACAGGCCCAGGTATTCCTTGACGAAAAACGCGCCGACGATGCCGGTCAGTCCCGACACCCCCGCCGCCAAGTACACCATCAGCGGCGGCAGGTAGCTGAGCCGCATCTGCCGGCCCAGGTCGAGGATGTTGCGGTCCAGCCAGTAGCGGCAGTGTTCGGCGAAAGTGGGTTGCTGGTTGGGAGCTTGGGGCGACATGGGGTATCCGTGGTGGCCGAAAAATCGAAGGGATTATAGGGCCGGCCGCTGGCCGCCGGGCGCGGCGGTTGGTGGCGCGCCCGGCGGCGATGGTGCAGTATGGCGTGCGTTCAACACAGGAGCCCACACGCATGACCGATATTGCCGCCCTCAATGCCCGCCACGGCGGTGACGGGGCGATCGCTTTCACGCAGGACGCCGGCGGGCTGGTGCTGGCGGAAGTGGCCAACGCTCAGGCTCGCGCCACCCTCGCCTTGCAGGGCGCGCAGTTGACGACCTGGTCGCCGGCGGGCGAGCCGCCGGTGCTGTGGCTGTCGCCCGGCGCGATACTGCGGCCCGGCAAGGCCATACGCGGCGGCGTGCCGCTGTGCTGGCCCTGGTTCGGCGCCCATCCCAGCGAGGCGGCGTTCCCCGCCCACGGTTTCGCCCGGACCGCGTTGTGGGAGGTAGCGGAGACCGGCCGGCGGGCGGACGGGGCGACCTGCATCGCGTTGCGGCTGCCCGCCGTGGCGGAGGCGCGGGCCTGGTGGCCCCATGCTTTCGAGCTGGAATTGCGCGTGACGGTGGGAACGGCGCTGGAGTTGGAGTTGGTGACGCGCAACACCGGCGGCGCAGCCTTCACCGTCGGCACGGCCCTGCACGCCTATTTCGCCGTGAGCGACGTGCGGCGGGTCGCGCTCCACGGCTTGGAAGGCCTGCCCTACTTGGACAAGCTGGACGGCGGCCGGCGCAAGCGCCAATCCGGTCCGCTCACCGTCGCCGCGGAGCTGGACCGCATCTACCTGGACAGCGCCGCCGATTGCGTCATCGACGATCCCGGCCTGGCGCGCCGCATCCGCATCGAAAAGCGCGGCAGCCGCTCCACCGTGGTGTGGAATCCTTGGCGCGACAAGGCGGCCGCTTTGGGGGACATGGGCGGGGACGAAACCTATTTGGGCATGCTCTGCGTGGAAAGCGCCAACGCCGCCGACGACGTGGCGACGGTGGCGCCGGGGGGCGAACACCGCTTGTGGGTGCGCTATGGCGTCGAGCGGGACTGAGCCGCGGCGCGTCAGCCCAGCAGGTAGTCGTCCAGCACCCGTTGCAGTTTGCCGGCTTCCAGCGGCTTGGCGATGTAGTCGTTCATGCCGGCCGCCAGCGCCGCCTGGCGGTCGGTTTCGTATGCGTTGGCGGTGACGGCGATGATGGGCAGCGCTTCGGCGCCGTGGCGCAGGCGGATTCGGCGGGTCGCTTCCAGGCCGTCCATGCGCGGCATTTGAATGTCCATCAGCACGATGTCGTAGGCGGACGGCGCCGCGTTTTCCAACAGCTCCACCGCTTCTTGGCCGTCTTCGGCCGCGTCCACGGCCATGCCCCATTTTTTCAGCAGCGCTTCCGCCACCATGCGGTTGACCGCATTGTCCTCCACCAGCAGCCCCCGCTTGCCGTTGTAACGCGCCTGCGGCGGCGGCGCTGCTGGCGCCGATTCCCGGCGCTCGCCGGCTTGGTCGGCGGGGATCGCCAGCGGCAGGCTGACCAGGAAGGTGCTGCCCTGGTTCAGCTGGCTTTCCACGCGGATTTGGCCGCCCATTTCCTCCACCAGCCGCTTGCTGATGGTCAGCCCCAGGCCGGTGCCGCCGTACTTGCGGGTGGTGGAGCTTTCCGCTTGCACGAACGCGTCGAACAGCTTGTCCAGCTGCTTTTCCGACATGCCGATGCCGGAGTCCCGCACGGTGAGGCCCACGGTGGCCCGGTTCGGCTCCTGCGCCAGCAGGGACACGCGCAACTCCACCCGGCCGGCGGCGGTGAACTTGACGGCGTTGCTGAGCAGGTTGGCCAATATCTGGGCGATGCGGCGTCCGTCGCCCAGCAGCGAGGCGGGAACGGCGGGGTCCAGGTCGTAGTGGAATTCCAGGCCTTTGTTTCGCGCTTGGCTCGCCGCCATGGCGATGGGGGTTTGCAGGTAATCGCTCAGCGTAAAAGGCTCGGACTCCAGCTCCAGCTTGCCGGCTTCGATTTTCGACAGGTCGAGAATGTCGTTGAGGATGCTGAGCAGGTGTCCGCCGGAGCTGCGGATTTGTTCCAAATACCCGCGCATGGCGTCGCTGGGATTTTCCATCAGCGCCACTTCCACCATGCCCAGCACGCCGTTCATGGGCGTCCGGATTTCATGGCTCATGTTGGCGAGGAACTCCGACTTGGCCCGCGTGGCCGTTTGCGCTTCCCGCAGGGCGTGTTCCAGCTGGGCCTGGGTCGCCTTGCGTTCGGTGATGTCGTCGTACGCGCCCACCATACCGATGATGCGGCCGTCGGCTCGGCTAAGGGGCACTTTCGAGGTGGATACGGTGCGCGGCGTGCCGTCGGACCGGATCACGCATTCCTCGAAATTCATCCGCGGTTGGCCGGCGGCGATCACGGCGAGATCGTCGGCGCGGTAGCGCTCGGCTTCCTGGGCCCAGCACAGCTCGTAGTCCGTTTTGCCGATCAGCGCCGCCGTGTCTTTGTACCCGGCATCGATGGCGAAACGCCGGTTGCAGCCCAGGTAGCGAAAATGGCGGTCTTTCCAGAACACGCGCGACGGGATGGCGTCCAGCACGCTTTGCAGCAGGTTGGTGGATTGGCGCAGTTCGCTGGTGATATCGGCCAAGACCATCATCACCACCCCCAGGCCCCACACCAAATGGCCGAGGATGCCGATCAATATCGGCAGCGCCACCGCCTGGCTGGCGGACTGGGGCGTGTCGGCATGCACCGCTCCGCCGCTGAACAGCAGCGACAAGACCATGGCCGCCCCCAGCAGGGAGATGCAGATTCCCACCACTACGTTCACCGTCGAATGCCGCTCGGGTCCCGGCCATAACAAGGTCAAGCCCCCGCCTACGCCGAAAAAGCCCATGGTGCTGCGGACCAGGACGATGCGCGTGCCGAGATCGGGCACGACCAGGGCGTAATAGGAAAAGCTGGCGAGGAACAGGAAAAACGTCGCCAGGATGATGGCGCGGAACGGCCGCACCCGGCGGTAGCGGCAAGCGGCGACCCAGGTGAGGGCCGAGGCGATGGCGAACAGTTCGTTGGAAATAACGATGGAAAAGATGTCCGGCAGCACGCCGCGCCAGGGGAACAAGGTATAGCCCACAGCGATCAAGCCCTGGGACACTCCCCACAAGAACAGCGGCTTGTCGTGCAGCACGAAGCGCCAAGCCAGCAGCATGGCCAGGGATAGCCCGGCGCAGGTGGTGAATGCGACAACGGTGAGTGTGGCGACGTCGAGAACCATGGGCGAGTGTCGTTAGGGCGGCGGCGGCCGTTCCTGCGGTTGGCTGGACTGTTGGCGCGAATCCATAGCTGCGCCATGCAGTATACGGGAAACCGCCACGGTTGCCGCCGCTCGGGGGGCGTTCTTGACGCTCCCGATTTCAGGGCGCAGAATTCGAGCCATGAACGTCACCGCATTCGTCAACGCTTTCCGAGTCCCGCACCTGTGGCATAAGCCGGTGCGACTGGGGGCTTTTGCCTGCGGTGATCCATGAGCGTCGTCTGAGATCGGGCGTTTTTTGGAAAAGGCCGCGGGTTCCCAAGAATCCGCGGCCTTTTTCGTTTTTGTCGGCAAGGAGAAAGGAGAATCGACATGGGCGTGCCATTGGCGTACATCGGCGTGATCTTGCTGTGGGCCACCACGCCGCTGGCCATCAAGTGGAGCGGCGAAGGGCCGGGGTTTTTGTTCGGCGTGACCGGCCGCATGAGCATCGGCGCGGCTTGCTTGTGGCTGGCGCTGGCCCTGCTGCGCAGGCGTCTGCCGTGGCACCGCAAGGCGCGGCTGACCTACATGGCCGTCGCCGTGCAAATTTACGGCTCCATGTTGGCGGTGTACTGGGCTTCCCAGTTCATCCCCTCCGGCTGGATTTCCGTGGTGTTCGGTCTCACGCCGCTGCTGACGGCGCTGATGGCGGCGGCTTGGCTCGGCGAGCGCAGCTTGACCTGGGGCAAGCTGCTGTCCTACGGCATGGGCATCGGCGGCCTGGCGGTGATGTTCGGCACGGCGCTGCAATTCAGCGGCGACGCCGCGTTGGGCATTGCCGGCGTGCTGTTGTCCTCGTTCCTGCAATCGGCCGGCTCGGTGCTGGTCAAGCGGGTGGACGCCCAGCTATCGGCCTGGTTCCAAGTGGCCGGCGGCTTGGCGCTGGCGTTGCCCGCCTACCTTGCCACTTGGGCGATTTTCGACGGCCAATGGCCGGAGTCGCTGCCCCTGAGCAGCGTCGCCGCCATCGTTTACCTGGGGGCGATCGCCACCACGGTGGGGTTCGCCGCGTATTACTACGTGTTGAAAAAACTGCCCGCCACCCGCGTGGCCTTGGTCACGCTGGTGACGCCGGTTCTATCGCTGATGCTGGGACACTGGATCAACCACGAAGCGATCACCCCTCGCGTGGTGGCGGGCACCGCGCTGATTTTGGGCGCCCTGCTGATGCACGGCTTCGCCGGGCGGCGCAGGATCGGCGCCGCGGGTTGAGCGCCCGGCGCGGCTGTTCAGCCGCGCCGTCTTCAGGAAGTTTTCCTATGGCGACGCTGGGGGGCGCTGGCTAAGATGCGAGCCGGTTTGTACCCACGCTGATATGACACGCAACGCAATGAAACTACAAAAACCATTTTTGGCGATTGCCATAACGCTCTCGCTACGGCCGGCAATGGCGGCGGAGCCGAAAAACGATAATGCGATCTCCAACGAATTGGAAACCGTCGAAGTGGTGGAAACCACGCCGCTGGACGGCTTGAATCAAAGCAAGGACAAAATTCCCGCGCCGGTGCAAACCGCGTCAGAACAAGATATCGCCAAAACCAACGCGGTGAATGTCACTGACTTCATGAACCGTTCGATGGGCAGCGTTTATATCAACGACACCCAGGGCAACGGCTTCCAGCCCGACGTCAATTACCGCGGCTTCACCGCCTCCCCCTTGCTGGGCACGCCGCAGGGCTTGTCGGTTTATATGGACGGCGTGCGCCTCAACCAGCCTTTCGGCGATGTGGTCAGCTGGGATCTGATTCCGAAGTCGGCGATCAAGTCCATGTCCATGATGCCGGGATCGAATCCGTTGTTCGGCAGAAATACGCTGGGCGGCGCGTTGTCGATCGAAACCAAGGACGGCAAAAGCAATCCCGGCACGTCGGTGCAGGGGCTGGGCGGCGCGTATGGCCGCCACGCTTTTGAGTTCGAACATGGCGGATTCAACGATAAAGGCCTGAATTGGTTCATCACCGGCAACTATTTCGGCGAGCAGGGCTGGCGGCAAAATTCGCCCAGCACCGTCCGGCAGATATTCGGCAAGGCGGGCTGGGAAGGCGAGCGCAGCGAAATTAAATTCACCACGGCGTTCAACGACAACGGTTTGTACGGCAACGGTTTGCAAGACGTTAGGCTCCTCGAACAGGATTACACGAGCATCTACACCAAGCCGGACATCACCGACAACCGCTCGCTATTCCTGAACCTGGAAGGCAAGCACCAGTTGAACGACAACATCGTGTTGACCGGCAATACCTACTACCGGAATATCAAGACCGGCACATACAACGGCGACGTGAATCAGGGCTCGTTGGACCAGGCGGTCTACAGCCTGACCGCCGCCGAGAAAGCCCTGTTGAGCCGGAACGGGTACGGCTATCCGGCGTACGACATGAACGGCACGAACACCCCCTTCCCCTACCTGAAGTGCGTTGCGCAGGCATTGTCCGGCGCCAACGGCGAGCCCGGCGAGAAATGCAACGGCTTGATAAACCGCACCACAACCCAGCAGCAAAACTGGGGCGCGTCGGGGCAGGCGATCATCAACGACACTTTATTCGGCAAGGAAAACCAGTTTTTATTCGGCGGCAGCTACGACCAAAGCGTGATGAATTTCAAGCAGTCGACGCAGCTGGGCTATTTGAACGCCGATCACAGCATTACGGGATTGCCCAACTACGCGGACGGGGTTACGGGGGGAAATGTCAACGGCGTTCCTTTCGACAATCGGGTCTCCCTGGGCGGCGATACGGTGACCTGGAGTTTCTTCACGTCCGACACCTTGAGTTTGACCAAAGACCTGCATATTACCGCTTCGGGGCGTTACAACTACACCTCGCTCAGCAACAAGGACCAGATCACCGCCGAAGGTGGCGAGTCCTTAACCGGCAAGCACCATTTCGACCGGTTTAATCCCGCCGTGGGCTTGACGTATAACCCGATCAAGGAAATCGGATTCTATGCCGGTTACAACGAGGGCACTCGCGCGCCGACCAGTATCGAACTGGGTTGCGCCAACCCCGACGTGCCTTGCAAACTGCCCAATTCGATGGCCGGCGATCCGCCGTTGAAGCAGGTGATCACGGAAAACTGGGAGGCGGGTTTCCGCGGCCAGTTGCCGGAAAAAATCGATTGGAGCGTGGGATATTTCCATATCGAGAACAAAAACGACCTCATGTTCGTGGCCGATGAGCAGGCGGGCTTCGGTTATTTCAAGAACTTCGGGAAAACCCAGCGCCAAGGCGTCGAAGTCAGCCTGGACCGCAAAGTGGACGACTGGAGCGTCGGCGCCAACTACACCTATTTGGACGCCACCTATCAGTCCAATGAAACGGTGAACGGCAGCGGCAACAGCACCAACGTCAACAGCGTGGCGAATGCCGCCACCCGCACCAACGGCACCGGCGGCGGTTACGAGGGAACCATCGACATCAAGCCCGGCAACAAAATACCGTTGACGCCTTCCCATATGTTTAAGACCTATGTGGATTACCAGTTCGCCAAGGATTGGGGCACCAACGTCAACATTATGGGGTTTTCGCAGTCTTTCGCGAGAGGCAACGAAAACAACGCGCACAAGGCCGACGGGCAGAACTATTTCGGCTCGGGCATCGTGCCGGGGTATGTGGTGGTCAACTACGGGCTGCGTTTCACGCCCAGCGCCGTCAAGGGTCTGACCGTCTTCGGCCAAGTCAACAATATCCTCGACGAGCATTACTACACCGGCGGGCAATTGGGCGCCGCCGCTTTCGACGCCAACGGCAATTTTTCCGCCCCACGCAGCGGCGGCAGCTATAGCGGGGGCGCCGATGGCACGCAATACAGCGTCAAGCAAACCACGTTTTACGCGCCCGGCGCTCCCCGGACTTGGTGGCTGGGCATGCGTTACAGCTTCTGACCGAGCGGTTTGCGACAGGGAGGAATGCGCGCGGCGCGGAAGGCTTAGGCCGTCCGCGCCGCAACGCTTTTGTGGCAAGCGCGAAGGGGGCGGGCTAAGCTTGATTAGTCGTCGCTAATCCAGGGGCGCTGAGCCATGACCACCCGCCTTTCCTTGAAGGTCGCCGGCATGCAGTGCGCCGGTTGCGAGAGCGTCATCGAGGACGCCGTGCGCGCCGTGCCCGGCGTTAGGGCGGTCAAGGCCGACTATGTGGCCGGCTTGGTGTCGGTGGCGCACGACGGCGCTGCCGACTCCGCCGTTCGCGCCGCCATCGCCGGGGCGGGATACGCCTGCGTGGCGCGGCCGGCGAAGCGCGGCGCCGTGCGGTCGGTCTTGCGGGCCGTGCTGGGGGTGTCCGGCTTGCTGGGCATCGCCGCCGGCGCCCTGTGGTTCGCCGACGAAATGCGCTTGGCATCGCTCCACGGCGACTTGAGCCTGGGGTTGCTGCTGGCCGCCGGTTTTCTGAGCGGGTTTCACTGCATCGGCATGTGCGGCGGCTTCGTGCTCGGTTACACCGCGCAAAATGCGCTGAATCGCCGCCGCGGGATTTGGTTGTCCCACCTGAGCTACGGCGTCGGAAAAACCCTCTCCTACACGTTGTTGGGCGCCGCCTTCGGCGCGCTGGGATCGGTGGTGGCTTTCACGCCGGAGCTGCGCGGCATCGCCGCCGTGGCCGCCGGGGCGTTTCTCCTGCTGTTCGGGCTGAACGTGTTGCGGCTGCTTCCCCGCCTTCGCTTGCCCGCGTTCGGCCTGAGCCGGCTGCGGCGCGGCCTGGCCGCGCGGCTGGCGCATCAGTCCAGCCCTTTTTCCATCGGTTTCCTCAACGGCTTCATGATCGCTTGCGGCCCGTTGCAGGCCATGTACGTCATGGCGGCCGGCACCGGCAGCGCTGTGGAGGGAGCCAAGCGGCTGTTCGCCTTCGGCTTGGGGACGTTGCCCTTGCTGATCGGTTTCGGCGTGTTCGCCAGCCTGGTGTCTTCCAGCTTGGCGCGGCGCCTGGTGAAGGTCTCCGGCGTTTTGGTGGCGGTGCTCGGCGTCATCATGCTCAACCGGGGCCTGACCTTGATGGGATCGAGCTACGACGCCGCGGCGCTCAAGGCGCGGGTTTTGGTGATGCTCAAGCCGGCGATGGAAACCCTGGAGGACAGCGCGGTGGAAGCCGGCCACCAGACCATCCACATGGAGGTGACCAAGCAGGGCTACCGGCCGGATACCTTCGTGTTGCGCCAAGGCGTGCCGGTGCGCTGGGTGATCGACGCCAAGGAGCTGACGCCCTGCAACCAGGGCATCGTCGTGCCGCTGCTGAAGCTGGAGTTCACCTTGGCTCCGGGGCGCCAGGTCGTCGAGTTCACGCCCGGCGAGGCGGGGGTGATTCCCTGGAGTTGCTGGATGGGCATGATTCCGGGCACTTTCATCGTGCAGGAGCGTTAACCGTCCGCTCCGCCGCCGGCCCGTCAGTCGCGCAGCTGTTCCATCACCGCCATAATGTCGCCGCGGCGGGCGATGAAAGTTTCCACCACCGCCGGGTCGAAGTGGCTGCCGGCGTTTTCCCGCAAAAAGCCGATGGCTTGTTCCGCCGACCAGGGCTGTTTGTAGGGGCGGGTCGTGGTTAACGCGTCGAACACGTCGGCCACGGCGACGATGCGTCCCTCGACGGGAATGGACTCGCCCTTCAAGCCGCGCGGATAGCCGCTGCCGTCCCATTTTTCATGGTGGTTGGCGGCGATGGAGGCGGCCATTTGGATCAGCAGGGAATCGTGGTCGCCCAGCAGTTCCGCGCCTTTTTGCGTGTGCAGGTCCATGGTGCGCCGCTCTTCCTCGTCGAGCCCGCCGTTCTTGTGCAGGATGCTGTCGGGAATGCCGATTTTGCCGATGTCGTGCAGCGGCGCGGCTTTTTCGATCATGAAGCACAAATCCGGCGGCAGCCCGATGCCTTCGGCCAGCAGGCGGCTGTAGCGCCCGACCCGCGCCACGTGCTGGCCGGTTTCGTTGTCGCGCATTTCGCCCGCCAGCGCCATGCGGTGCACCAGCGTTTCGACCGCCTGGTTGAGTTCCGCGGTGCGGCGCTCCACCTCGGTTTCGAGGTGCTGCGCCAGCGACGCCTGCAGGCGGAAGGCGCGCCGCACGCGCAGCAGGTTTTTCACCCGCAGCACCACTTCCACTTGGTCGAACGGCTTGTTGATGAAATCGTTGGCGCCGGCGAGCAGGGCTTGGTGGCGGATTTCCTGGTCCTGCAAGCCGGTGATGACGACGATGGGGAAGGATATCCGGTCGCCGATGTCCGCCCGCAGCGTCCGCATGACCTCCAGGCCGGTTATGTGCGGCATTTCCACGTCGAGGATCAGCAGGTCGATGGCTTTTTCGTGCTCCCTGAGGTGCGGCAGCAGCTTGCGCGGGTCGGTGAAGCTGTGGATGTCGCTAATGCCTTCCGATTCCACCAGCTTGGAGAGAATCATCACGTTGGTGATGGAGTCGTCGCACAACACGACGTGGGCTTCGGCGAATTCGTTGGCGCTGTTCATACAATGCAACTCCCGTCGATCTTAGGCCGCGGCTGGGTAGTGCGTCCATCCGGGCGATTTGCCGATCTTCCCTTTCCGCGCCAAAGCGTGGCGGGGCATTGGAACTTTACTACAAGCCCTCTTCCTGTTCATAACGAACGTCCACGATGTAATAACGCGCCTCGCCGGCGGGCGTCGCCACCGCGGCTTCGTCGTCCACGGCTTTTTTCATGAGGGCGCGGGCCATGGGCGAGTCCATGCTGATCCAGCCTCGGGCCGGGTCGAGCTCGTCCGGGCCGACGATGCGGTAGGTGACTTCCGCTCCCTTGTCGTCCTCCAGCGTCACCCAGGCGCCGAAAAACACCCGGTCGGGATCGCTGGGCCGTGCGCTGACCACGTGCAAATCCGGCAGGCGTTTTTGCAGGTAGCGGATGCGCCGGTCGATTTCGCGCAGTTCCTTCTTGCGGTAGATGTACTCGGCGTTTTCCGAGCGGTCCCCTTCCGCCGCCGCCTCGCTCAAGGCCTGGGTCACGTCGGCGCGGCGCGTCCACAGCCCCTTTAACTCGTCTTCCAGCGCGCGGTAGCCCTGCGCCGTGATGTAGGCGGATTTTTTCGGCGCGGGCGGGCGGTAACGGCTCATGACGGCTCTTGGTTGACCATGTGCTGGGCGGTTTGCGTCATGGCGGTGTAAAAAGCTTCCCGCAGTTGCGGGTGCATGGGCGTGTCGTCCAGGGCGCGGCGCATGCACAGCAGCCATTGATCCCGCTCGGCCGGGCCGATGGGAAACGGGAAGTGCCGCATGCGCAAGCGCGGATGGCCGTATTCCTCCCAGTACAGATTAGGCCCGCCCAGCCAGCCGGAGAGGAACTTGAACAGCTTTTGCCGGGCGCCGTCCAGGTCGGCGGCGTGCATGGCGCGGATGGGGGCCGCCTCCGGCAGGCTGTCCATGTAGCCGTAGAAGCGCGTGACCAGGTCCAGCAGGTTTTCGGCGCCGCCCATCCATTCGTAGGCGGTGGGCTGCTCGGGTTCGCTCATGGTGGAGAGGTGTCGGTTGCGGGGCGGGCAGTATATAAACCTACACGCCGCCAGGGCAATGGCGGCCGGGTTCCGGTAAAATCGCGCCCATACATCGAACCGTCGAGCAATTCCATGGCCAAAGGCAACCTTTTCGTGATTTCCGCGCCGTCCGGCGCGGGCAAAACCAGCTTGGTGAAGCGGCTGCGCGCCGAAATGGCCGGGCTGGCGGTGTCCGTTTCCCATACCACCCGCGCCCAGCGGCCCGGCGAAGCGGACGGCCAGGATTATTTCTTCGTGGCGAAAGAGGTGTTCGAACGCATGATCGGCGAAGCGGCCTTTTTGGAGCACGCCAAGGTGTTCGACAATTACTACGGCACCGCCCAGTCCTCCGTGGAAGCGGCGTTGGCGCGGGGCGAGGACGTCATCCTGGAAATCGATTGGCAGGGTGCGCGCCAGGTGCGCCATCTGTTGCCGGGCTGCATTTCCGTGTTCATCCTGCCGCCGTCCCTGGAAGCGTTGTCCCAGCGCCTGCAAAACCGCGGCCAGGACAGCGAGGACGTGATCGCCCGGCGCATGAACGACGCCATCGCGGAAATGTCCCATTACGCCGAATACGATTACCTGGTGGTGAACGACGACTTCGAAACCGCCCTGGGCGAGCTGAAAAGCATCGTTACCGCCGTCCGCCTACGCGAAGAGCGCCAGTCGGAAGCCCTCGCCGGCTTGTTGCAAGGCCTGCTGGCCTAGGCGATTCCCGCCGCCGGCCATGGCTGGGCGGCGGTTTCCATAACTCGGCGGTTTATTGAGCATAGGGCGATGGACGTTATCCGGCGTTTTTCCTTGGACGACTTGCCGCTGGAAATGGTGGCGCTATTCGAGGGCGTCGACGCCGCGTCCGTGGAGGACAGCCTGGGCGAATGCGACGTGGTGAGTCTGGCGGCGGGCGAGCTGCTGCTCGCGCCGGGCCAGGAAAACGCCCATTTGTACGTCGTCGTCAAAGGCGGCTTGCGGGTGCACCTGAAGCTGTCCCGCAACAAGGTGCTGGCCATACTCGGGCCGGGGGAGTGCGTCGGCGAGATGTCCGTGCTGGAAAACCTGGAGCCGTCGGCGCTGGTTCGCGCGGAGCAGGACAGCGAACTGCTCGTCATCCCGCGGGACATTCTCTGGTCGCTGATCGGCAAGTCCCACGACGTGGCCATCAACCTGCTCACCGTCATGTGCAGCCGGCTGCGGCGCACCAACCACACGGTTTCCCGCGAAATCGAAAACTGCCGCCAATTCAAGCAGGCCTCGCGCATCGACGCCCTCACCGGCCTGTACAACCGCCGCTGGCTGCGGGAAAGCTTCGAGCGGCTGCTGGAGCGGCAGAACCGCGCCGGCGGCAAGCTGGCCGTGCTGATGACGGACGTCGACCACTTCAAGCAAGTCAACGACGTGCACGGCCATTTGTCCGGCGACCGGGTGCTCAACGAAATCGGCACGGCCCTGCTGGCGCGCCTGCGCCCCAGCGACCTGGCGGTGCGCTACGGTGGCGAGGAAATCCTCGTCATCCTGCCGGACATGGGCAAGACGGAGGCGCTGGAAGTGGCGGAACGGTTGCGCCTGGGCATCAAGGACATGCGCTTCACCGCGTTGAGCGGCGAGGTCTTCTCCCTCACCGCCTCCTTCGGCGTCGCCGAGTCGGCCGGCGGCGAGACCTGCGACCAGTTGCTGCACCGCGCCGACGCGGCGCTGTACCGGGCCAAGCGGCGCCGCGACTGCGTCTGCGATTAGGTTTTCCCCGCCCCCTTCACCCTTTGCGGTTGAGCCAATAGCTCAGCCGTTCGTGCAGCGTCCGCTTGTCGATGGGCTTGGCGAGGTGGTCGTTCATGCCGCACTCCAGGCAGCGTTGCCTTTCTTCCGCCATGGCATGGGCGGTCATGGCGATGATGGGGAGTTCGCGCAGTTGCAGTTCGTTGCGGATGGCGCGGGTGGCGGCGTAACCGTCCATGACGGGCATCTGGATGTCCATCAGCACCAGGTCGTAGCCGTCGGGGAGCCGGCGCAGCCGGTCCACGGCGGCTTCGCCGTCGGCGGCGTGGGTGACGGTCAGGCCGGCTTTCTTCAGCAGGGTTTCGGCGACCAGCTGGTTGACCGGATTGTCCTCCACCAGCAGGATGCGCGCCCCGGCCGGCGGCGCCTCGAGGCGGCTGACGAGGGCGGCGGCGTCGGGGGCGCGGTCGGGGACGAAGCGCAGGGTGCAGGTGAAGGCGCTGCCCGCGCCGGGCCGGCTTTCGCAAGCGATGTCGCCGCCCATGGCTCTCGCTAGTTGCCGGGTGATCGCCAGGCCCAGGCCGGTGCCGCCGAATCGCCGGGTGGTGGAGTCGTCGGCTTGCGTGAACGGCTGGAACAGCCGCTTGATCTGCTCGGCGGTCATGCCGATGCCGCTGTCGGTCACGCTCATTTGCAGCAGCACGCCGCCGCCGGCGTCGTCCACGCGCCGGATGTCCAGGGCGACGTGTCCGGCCGAGGTGAACTTGACGGCGTTGGACAGCAGGTTGGTCAGGACCTGGCGCAGCCGCAGGGCGTCGCCGACCAAGCGGCGCGGCACGTCGTCGGCGACGTCGAAGCGCAGTTCCAGCTTTTTGGCTTCCGCTTTCAGGTAAACCAATTGGCGCACTTCGGCCAGCACCTGGTCTAGGTCGAAAGGCTGCAGCTCCAGCACCAGCTTGCCGGATTCGAATTTGGAGAAATCCAGGATGTCGTTGATGATGCCCAGCAAATTGGCGGCGGCCTGATGGATTTTTTTCAGGTAATCCCGCATCGCCGTCGGGTCCGCTTCCTCCTCGCCCAGTTCGGATAGGCCGAGGATGGCGTTCATGGGCGTGCGTATTTCGTGGGACATGTTGGCCAGGAAGTGGGTTTTGACCAAGGCCGCTTGTTCCGCCGTTTCCTTGGCTTGGCGCAGCTGGGCCTCGGATTCGCGCAGTTCCCGGGTGCGCGCGGCCACTTTGTTCTCCAGCTCGGTTTCCGAGGACTGCACCGCCGTCACCATGCTGTTGAAGGCCTGGGTAAGCTGGGCGACTTCGCCGCCGGACGTGGTCATCGGCACTTCGATGTTGGTGTTGCCGGTGGCGGCGATGTGCTGGGCCGCGTGCGTGAGCCGGGTCAACGGTTCGATCAGGCGCAGCGATATCCGCCGCACGCCGTAGACCACGGCCAAAGCCAGCACCAAGGTGCCCAAGCCGTAACCTTGCAGCAGCGGCGCGAGCTTGTGGCTGAACGGCGAAAGGTCGGCGCCGGCCACCACCGCGATGGGGAACGGCACGGCGTGCGGCTTTTGGCCGAACAAGGGCACGCTGACGGTGTCCCAGCGCGTCGTGGCGGCGTCGGCCCGGCTCGCGCCGATGAGCTCTTCCCCAGTGCCGGCGCGGGCCAGTGCGGCGTGGGCCAGCTCCAGGTCGGCCGGCGCCGGCGCCAGCACGTCGTTCAGATCCAACTGCGTGACGACCACGCCTTCCACGGTTCCGGTATAGGTGAAAGTGACGCCCTGAAACACCGCCCAGGCCACGTGTCCGTCGGGCAGCGCAGCCAGCTCGCTGGCGCTTTGCCCGTTGGCCAGCACTTGCCGGAACAGCGGGGAATCGGCGCGGCAGTCGGACAGCGCGGAGCGGGTGCCCGCCAGTCGTTGGCCGTTGATGTCGCACAAGGCCATGCCGCTGGCGGCGGCGATGGGCAGGTTGTAGTTTTCCAGGAACGGCGCCACGTAAACGTCCCGGCCGCGCGAATCCAGCAGCGCGGTCATGAATACCGGGCTTTTGGACAGTTCCCGCACGGCGTTGTCGACGACGAGGATGGTGTTCTCGATCCGCTCGGCGACGCGCTGGGCTTTGTCCCTTAAGTGATTGTGCAGCTCGGTTCGCTCGATGCAGAACAGGATGGACAGGGAAATGGCCGCCACCAGCACGCCGCTGCCGATGGCGATGCCGGCCGCGTGCAGCGCGAACGCATTGGCGAGGCTACGCTCGCTCCATTGCCGTAGTGCCGCGGGGATCATGCTCGCATGGGGCCTTCAGTGCGCCGCCGGTTTTTTGGGCAGCGGCTCGATGGCGCCGTCCGCGGCATAGCGCGCCATGAACACCGAGTCGGGGGACAGCGCATCGTGGCGTTGGCGCGTGAACGGCTGCTTGAAGCGGCCCAGCAAGCCTTGATACGGCCCCAGGTTTTCCAGGGCGTTGCGGACCGCGGCGCGGTCCGTGCTTTTCGCCCGTTCGATCGCCTGCGCCAGCAGATGGACCAGGTCGTAAGCGTGGGCCACCCCGACCGGCGCGACGACTTTGCGGGGATCGCCGTTGCCGGTGAGCTTTTGCAGGCCGGCCAGCACGCGCTGGGCGACGGGATCGGTTTTGCCGATGAAGGAATAGGTTTGCACCACGGCGAAGTCCACGCTGGACAAGGATGCGCCGGCCTGCTCGAAAAAGTCGCCGCCGGTGACGCCCCAGTGGGAAATCACCGGCAGGCGCTGCTCGACGGGCAGTTGCGCCATTTCCTTGAGCAGGATCACCGCTTCCCGGTCGTTGGCGACGAACACCAAGGCCTCGGCGCCGGCCCGGCGTAGCGTCTGGTAACGTTCGGCGATGCCGGGATCGCCCCAGTCATACCACTGGACGCTGACGATTTCCTGGTGGGTTTCCTGGATGGCGGCGCGTTTCGCGGCTTTGAGGCTGCTGCGCCCCCATTCGGTGTTGGGCGTGAGGATGCCGACCTTGTGCGCGCCTTTCTGCTTGGCGTAGCGCATCATGGCCGCCAAAGCCCAGGCGTCGCGCAGCGACAGGCGGAATACGTAGTTGGGGATATAGCCGTTGTCGGTGATGCCGTCCGCCGCCGCCCAGGGATCCAGCAGCGGCAGCTTGAGCCGGTGGATTTCCGGCAGGGTTTCCACCACCACGGGGCTGTAGCGGGTGCACATCACCGCCACCACGTCCGGGTCCTGCGCCAGCTCGCGCAGGTTGTTGAGGGCGCGGGCCGGCACGGCGCGGTTATCGCGCTCGACGATTTCCAGCGGTCGGCCCAGCACGCCGCCGGCGGCGTTGATTTCGGCGGCGGCGATTTGGGCGCCGGCGCGCACGGCTTGGGCCGAGGTGGAGTTGGGCAGGCCGAATTCGCCGTCCACGGCGATTTTGATGGGGGCGGCGGCGTTGGCGGCGGCGCAGGCCAGCGCCCAGGCCAGGAGGAGACACAGGCGCGACGGGCGATTGCGGCGATTCGCCATGGTTAGAACTTCCATACGATCAATGCTTGCGGCAGGGATTCGCTCAGGCCTTTGATGCCGTATTTGTTGTGCCAATACTGGTATTCGATGCCCACGTAGAGCTTGTCCGGATGGCCCCATTGGTCGCCCACGTCCAGGCGCAACTGCGGTTGCGACAGCACTTGGCGGACATAGCCTTTGTTCTTGCCGGTGATGAAGTCGGTGAAGCCCTCCAAGGTCCACTTGGCGCCGAACGCGGTGAACGGGAATTTCCACACCGGCGTGAACTGCCAGGAAGAGCCCGCGAACACCGGTTCCAGTTGGTCGTGGCGCAGGATGTCCACGGTGAACAGGCTGAAGCCGGGCAGGTTGAGTTCCACCGCGGCCCCGTAAAGGATCACCCGGGGGCCGGATTTGGTGCTGTTGGTGTTCTCGCCCAGGTTGACGCCGGCGGCGATGTCCAGGTCTTTGAGGATGCCGTAATTCAGGTCGGCGCCGCTGAGCTTGGACAGGCTCAGGTAGGTGTAGGCTTCGCCGTACAGGTTGATCTGGCTGGCCTCCCCGCTTTCGGTGATGAGCGTGTCGAGGAAGAAGAAGTTGCGTCCCAGGGCGTAACCGTCGGCGTGGGAGACGGTGAAAATGGAACGGTCCACGTCCCGGCCGTTGCCGGGAAACCGGTAGCCGGAACCGTGCAAATACTGCAGCTCCGTGGACGACCAGTCGAAAGCGCCGGCGTCGTTGCCCCACAGCAGCAGCAAGGCGAGCGACAAGGTGATGCGGCGGATGGCGTGGGGCATGGTTGCGGTGGCTGGCAAGAACGATCCGTTGCGGATGGAACGGGCGTTTCCATGCGCTCCGTCTTCGTCAAATCGTGGCAACCGGGCGAGGCCGCGCGTTCCTGGTGCCGCAGGTGTGGCCGCCGCCCTTATTCCGTGCGCGATAGGCGTTTCCGCGGCCTTTTACATACAGATAAAATAAAGCGCCGGCTACGCAGATAACCAATCACAAAATGTGATTTGACAGGGTGGGGTGGTAGTGGCTTATCGGTCGGCGGCGATTCAGTCCAGTAGGTCCATGCCGCTGGGATGGCGCAGCAAAACCGTGTAGCGCTCCTTGCGCTTGGCCGTCCAGCCCCGTATTTCCAACGTCTTCCCCACCAGGTCCTTCAGCGGCGGAAACAGGCCGAGGTTTTCCTTGGGGACCGTCACGTCCACTTGGTCGCTGAAGATCAAGCGGGCGTAATCGCGGCTGTAGTCCAAGGCGGTGGGGCGGCCGCTCCAGCGTTGCCAGCCGCGGCGGCGTTGTTGCGGCAGCTCGGCGATGGGGCGGACGGCGTAGGCGGCGTCGCCCCAGACGCCCAGACGTTCCCGCCGCGCCTGGCGCTGCGCTTCGGCCAGTTCGTCGGCGTATTTCAGGTTGGGCGGAAAGATACTGACGACGGCAAGGCCCGCTTTCACCAGCGCCAGGTTGAGGTGCTCGCCGTCCTCGCTGAACAAATGGGCCAGCAGGCGGCCGTAGTGGTCCTTGGCTTCGGCGTCGCCTTCCAGGCGGACTTTGCGCCCTTCGATGCGGGATTCCAGCCAGCGCTTGGCGGCGTCGCCGCCGGCTTCGGCGCTAGACGTGGCGCTGTCGATTTCCGGGGTGTTGATGCCTAACAGGCGCACTTTGGCGCCGCTCTCCAGAGTGACGGTATCGCCGTCGTGCACGCTGCGCACCAGGTTGTAGACCGGGCCGCCGCCGTCGATGCCGGCGACGCGCTCGGCGCCGGCCGCCGGCCGGTCGCCGTAGTGGATGTGGCCGGCTTGGTCCTTCCAACGGTAGACGTCGGCCCAGGCCGGCGCGGCGAGCGCCGCCAGCAAGGCCCAGCGGATCAGCCTAGCCGGTCGTCGCCGCATCGTAGTCGGTGCCCCACAGCTTTTCCAGCTGGTACAGCTCGCGGGCCTGCTGCTTCATGATGTGGACGATCACGTCGCCCAGGTCCACCAGCACCCATTCCGAGGCGTCCTGGCCTTCCGAGCCGATGGGCGGCACGCCCTGATGCTTGGCTTTTTCCTCGACGTGGTCGGCGAGGGATTTGACGTGGCGCTCCGAGGTGCCGGTGGCGATGACCATGTAGTCGGTGATGCCGGTTTTGCCGCGCACGTCCAGTACGGTGACGTTCTGCGCTTTGCCGTCGTCCAGGGTGGCCAGCACCAGCTTGAGCACTTCCTCCACCGGCAGGGCCGGCTGGCGGACGGCGCCTTGCTGG
>NZ_AP019782.1:225000-300000 GCF_019669985.1 Methylogaea oryzae | reverse complement strand
TCTGCCGAATATTTCGGTTAAAACCCGATCTTCGACGCGAGCGCCCACACAAATTATTTGACCTGAATTCTTAAAGAACCCGCGAAGCTCTCTGCCCGCGTTAGACGAACCATTCTACAGCATCCCGGCTTCGTGTCAAGCGCTTCATCCAACTTCCCGCTCAACCCGCCTTCCGGGCAGTTCGTCTCGCGCCGGAAGAGCTGCACATTCTAAGCCATCCTAGGAATTCGTCAAGTACTTTCCACCACTATCTTCAAAAATTTCCGTTTACCTACCTGATAAACATGCCGACTCCCACCCGCCAGGCGCAGCTTCGCGTCTTCTACACGCTCCCCGTCTATGCGTACCGCGCCTTGGTTTATCATGCGGATGGCCTCAGAAGTGCTCGCAGTGAGGCCAGCATCTTTCAACAAGTTGACCAGAGCATATCCGTCAACTGGGGCAACCACGGTGACTTCCTCGATCTGCTCCGGCATCAGTCCCTGCTTGAAACGCGCCTCGAACTCCGCCAAGGCATCGGCGGCAGCAGCGGCACCGTGGAAACGCTCGACGATTTCCTGAGCCAACCGCACCTTGGCGTCACGGGGATTGGCACCTTCGTCGCATGCCTTACGCCACGCCGCTATCTGCTGCGTCGTCGAAAACGAGAGCAACTCGTAATAACGCCACATCAATACATCGGAAATGGACATCAACTTACCGAACATCTCCCCCGGAGCATCGGCGATAGCCACATAATTCCCCAACGACTTGGACATCTTGTTGACGCCGTCAAGCCCCTCCAGCAAGGGCATAGTGACTACCACTTGGGGTTTCTGCCCATGCGCTTCCTGCAGCTGGCGCCCCATGAGCAAATTGAACTTTTGATCCGTGCCACCCAACTCCACATCGGCCCGCAGCGCCACCGAGTCGTAACCTTGGATCAATGGATAAAGGAATTCGTGGATAGCGATGGGCTGCCCGCCCTTGTAGCGCTTATTAAAGTCGTCTCGCTCCAGCATGCGCGCAACGGTCTGCTTTGCGGCGAGCTGAATCAACTCCACCGGACTCATGGCGCTCATCCAGCTGGAATTGAACATCACCAGCGTCTTGGCCGGATCGAGGACCTTAAAGATCTGCTCCTCGTAAGTTTTGGCGTTCTCGATCACCTCGTCCCTGGTCAATGGCTTGCGGGTTACGCTCTTGCCGGTGGGGTCGCCGATCATGCCGGTGAAATCGCCGATGAGGAATATCGCCTCATGCCCCAGGTCCTGAAACTGCTTCAACTTATTCAGGAGAACCGTATGCCCCAAATGCAAATCCGGCGCGGTCGGATCGAACCCCGCTTTCACACGCAAAGGCTTCTTTTGCGCCAACCGCTCCCACAATTCCTGTTCCGGCAAAATCTCTTCCGTACCCCGCCGAATAAGCTCTACCACTTGCTGATCCACAATTCCTCGCCCCGATTTAGCCGCACGATTAAAAGCAAACTATACAAGATAGTGCCTTCCCCCCGCCCTAGCAACCGCATCGACAAACAGGCTACAGGTCATTGGACATGACAGGGATCGCATCCAGGCGCTAGCGGGCGGAAAGCGCGGGGTTGCATCTTGCGGAAGCGTTCTTCTACACTAGCGCGTATCAAAATGGAACGTGCCGTATTAATGAAACATCCCAAGCACATTGGCCACGTGAAGAGCGCGGCCATCGCCGGCCTGTTCGCCACCGTCGCCGCAACAACCAGCTACGCGCTGATCAGCGACACCCCAGCTCTCGCGCCTCCTGACATCACCAAGGAGACCTATCCACTGACACTGCCGCCGCCATCGTCGATAGGCGACGCCGGCGAACAAACGCCGAGCCAAAACGGCGGCAAAGCGTGGCTCACCCATACCGTGCAAGCCGGTGAAACACTGGGCGAGATATTTTCAGGCCATGGCCTCAGCGGCGCCGACCTGCACGAAGTGCTGAACTCCGGCGAAGCCGCCCACGGCTTGAAGGCGTTAGCCCCCGGACACGTTTTGAAACTGCGCATCAAAGCCGACGGACAGCTGAAAAAGCTGGTTTATCGGCAAAACGCCACCCAGGCCATCGTGGTGTCAAAGGGCAAAAAAGGCATCACCGCCAAGATTTCGGAAAAGAACACCGACCGCGAACTGACCCGCGCCAGCGGCATCATTAAAGACTCCTTGTTCCAGGACGGCAAACGCGCGGGCCTGACCGACAAGCTCATCATTCAATTAGCGAATATTTTCGGGTGGGACATCGACTTCGCGCTGGATCTCCGCGACGGCGACAGCTTCACCGTGGTGTACGAAACCATATACGTTGACGGCGAGCAGACGGGTACCGGCGACATCCTCGCCGCGGAATTCGTCAATCAAGGCAAAACCTACCAAGCCTTCCGCTACACCGACGAACAAGGCCGCCCCGATTACTACACGTCCAGCGGCCAGGCCATGCACAAGGCCTTCCTGCGCACTCCGGTCGAATTCGCCCGGATCAGCTCTTATTTCACGCTGGCGCGCAAGCACCCCATCCTCAACACCATCCGCGCCCACAAAGGCGTGGACTACGCCGCCCCGACCGGCACCCCGGTGCGCTCCACCGGCAACGGCCGCATCGCTTACGCTGGCACGCAAAGCGGATACGGCAACGTGGTGGTGGTCGAGCACGGCCAAAAATACAGCACGCTGTACGGCCACCTGTCGCGCTTTGCCAACCTGAAAACCGGCAGCGCGGTACGCCAGGGAGATGTGATCGGCTATGTCGGCCAAACCGGCTTGGCCACCGGCCCCCATCTGCACTATGAATTCCGCGTCGGCGGCGAACACCAAAACCCGCTGACAGCGGTATTGCCTCAAGCGGAGCCGATTAAGTCCAAGCAGCTGGCGGCTTTCAAGCAATACACCCAGCCTTTCCTGACCGAATTGGCGCGCTTCCACAACGTAGCCGTAGCCCAAATCGACTAGAGTGGATCACGGATGCCCGACGCTCCCGACACAGCGGCACACTACGTCGGAATCATGTCGGGCACCAGCCTGGACGGCGTCGACGCCGCCCTGGTGTCCTTCCAAACCGAATTCCCGCGGCTAATTGCCAGCCACTTCCGCCCCCTCCCCGCCGATCTTCGGCAAAACCTCGCCGAACTAAGCCTTTCCGCCGACGTTTCTCTGCAAAAGCTGGGGGAAACCGACGCCCGCTTGGGCGAGTTGCTCGCCGAATGCGCACTGCAGGCCATCGCCGCAGCCGGCATGAACCCAGACCAGGTCCGCGCCATCGGCAGCCACGGCGTCACCGTGCGCCATGCGCCGGAGTGCGATGCGCCGTTCACCCTGCAGCTGGGCGACGCCAACCGCATCGCCCACATCACCGGCCTCACCACCGTGGCCGACTTCCGCCGCCGCGACATCGCCGCCGGCGGCCATGGCGCACCGTTGGTGCCCGCATTCCACCGAGCGGTCTTCGCCAGCCCGGATGAAAACCGCGTCGTGCTTAATATCGGCGGCATCGCCAACATCACAATCCTGCCGAAAAACCCCAGCCAGCCGGTCACCGGCTTCGACACCGGCCCCGGCAACACCCTGCTGGACCATTGGGCGCAACGCCACCTGGGACAACCGATAGACCGCGACGGCGCGTGGGGTGCGAGCGGCCAATGCCACCAACCGCTGCTAAAGCTGTTGATGGACGAAACTTATTTCGAACGCTCGCCGCCCAAAAGCACCGGCAAAGAATTGTTTTCACCCGCGTGGCTGCGGGCCAAGCTGGAGATGCTGGCGAAACCGCCGGCAGCGGCCGACGTACAAGCCACACTGGCGCACCTGACGGCGCGAACCGTCGCCCAGGCCGTCCAGCGCTATGCGCCGGACACGGAGAGCGTTTTGGTATGCGGCGGCGGCGTACACAACCGCCATTTGATGGCGCTGCTGGCGGAGCTGCTGGATTGCCCGGTGGAATCCACCGGCAAATTTGCATTGGATCCCGACTGGATCGAGGCCATGGCTTTCGCCTGGCTGGCCCGACAAACACTGCTCGGCTTGCCGGGCAACCTGCCCGAAGTGACCGGCGCCAAACACCGGGTGGTGCTGGGCGCCGTCTATCCCGGCCGATTAGGCTGAGAAGGAGGAACCGCAGCCGCAGGTGGTCACGGCATTGGGGTTACGGATGACGAACTGCGAACCGGACAAATCGTCCTTGTAATCGATTTCCGCGCCTTGCAAATACTGCAAGCTCATGGGATCGACCAACACGGTCACACCGTTCTTGACCACGGCCGTATCGTCGTCGTTGGCCGTCTCGTCGAAAGTGAAGCCATACTGGAAGCCGGAACAACCGCCGCCGCTCACGTATACCCGCAATTTCAAGGCGTCATTGCCTTCCTCCGCGATCAACTCGCCCACTTTGGCCGCCGCCGCATCGGTAAAAATCAGGGTGTCTTGCGTTTCGCTCATGGTCATCTCAAAAGTGGTTGCAACGTTGCCGCGATTATGGCTTTTCCCACCAATGCGGTCAAGAATCAAGGACTGAGTCCTACCAGCATCAACCCGGCGGTCTCCTCCAAGCCGCACATCAGGTTCATGTTCTGCACCGCCTGCCCCGCCGCGCCCTTCACCAGATTGTCGATCACCGACAACACCACCACCGTGTCGCCGCCCTGAGGACGATGAACGGCGATCTGGCAACGGTTCGCGCCGCGCACGTTACGGGTTTCCGGATGGGAACCGGCCGGCAGCACGTCGACAAAAGGCTCATCGGCATAATGCCGTTCGAACAAGTCCTGTAAATCGCCGGGGGAACCGGTCAAACGGCTATATAACGTGGCATGGATGCCGCGGATCATCGGCAGCAAATGGGGCACGAAGGTCAGACCCACCGCCGCACCGGCGGCCTCGGCCAGCCCCTGGCGGATTTCCGGCAAATGGCGGTGGCCTGCCACGCCGTAAGCCTTGAAGCTCTCTCCCGCCTCAGCCATCAGCATGGGCACTTCCGCCTTGCGGCCGGCGCCGCTGACGCCGGACTTGGCATCGGCCACCAGATGGGCGCCATCGATCAGGCCCGCCGCCAGCAGCGGCAGGAAGCCCAATTGCACCGCGGTGGGATAACAACCGGGATTGGCCACCAGCCGCGCTTTCCGGATCGCCGCCCGGTTCACCTCCGGCAAACCGTAAACCGCTTCGGCCAGGAGTTCCGGGCAGGCATGGGGCTCGCCGTACCACTGCGCCCACTCCGCCGCGTCCTTGAGGCGAAAGTCCGCCGCCAGGTCGATCACCTTGACGCCCCGGTCCAGCAATTCCGGCGCCATGCGCATGGCCGTGCCGTTGGGCGTGGCGAAAAACACCAGATCGCACTGGGCCAACACCTCCACGTCGGGCTCGCTGAACGCCACGTCGACGAAGCCGCGCAGGTTGGGATAAATCGAATCCACGCGCTTGCCGGCGTCGCTCCGCGAAGTTACCGCACGAATACGCACGTCCGCATGCCGGCACAGCAACCGCAACAACTCGACGCCGGTATAACCGGTGCCGCCGACAATGCCCACTTCGATCATGATGATTCCCGATTCGCCAAAGAAACGGCAATTCTATCGGCTTGCCGGCCGCCGTGTAACCGCTGACCTCAGTGCGATTCCGCCGTGACGGAATTCTCCCAGCCGCCGCCCAAGGCTTTGTACAGGGCGACCAGCGCCGTCGCGGTTTCGGTCTCGCTCTGCGCCAAGCGCTGCTGGTCCTGCAACAAGCGCAGCTCGGTGTCCAGCACCGTCAAAAAATCCGCCGCGCCGTCTTGGAAGCGCAGATGGGCCAGTTCATGGGCGCGCTGGCTGGCCCGCGCCGCCTGCGCCAGGATGTCGCGCTGAGCCCGTCGACGATTGAAATCCACCAGGGCGTTTTCCGTCTCCTCCAACGCGTTCAACACGGTTTGTTCGTATTGCGCCAGGCTGGCCTCGGCCCGCGCGTCCGCCGCCTTGATGCGGGCATAGACGCGACCCAAGTCGAGAGCGGCCCAGGTGATCCTCGGCCCGGCGGAATAACCGTCCGAACCGCCGCCGCCGACGGCGGCGAACGTGCTGCCCTCCAAGGCGATGGTGCCAACGAAGGTCACGCGGGGAAACAAATCGGCGGTGGCGACGCCGATTTGCGCCGTCGCGCTGGCCAAGCTCCGCTCGGCAACGCGGATATCGGGGCGACGGCGCAACAAATCGGCGGGATTACCGATGTGCAGCACGGCCGGAATCGCGGCCAAGGGAACCGGCTGCAACAAGGCGACGGTCAAGGCGCCGGGCGCTTGGCCGGTGAGTACGCCGAGGCGATGGATGGCCTGATGGATGGCGGACTCCATCGGCGGGATGGTGGCCCGCGTGGTATCCAGCTGGGCTTGCGCCCTGGCGGTATCCAGTTCGGTACCGCGCCCGGCGTCCAAACGCGCCTGGGTCAGCTTCAAGGTTTGCGCCTGGTTTTCGGCGTTGCGCTGGGCCACCGCCAACTGGTTCTGCAAGCCTCTCAAACTGAAGTAGTTGCGCGCCACCTCGGCGATCAGGCTGACCATCAGGTCGCGGTAATCAGCTTCTTGAACCTGCACCTCGGCGTCGCGGGATTCCACATTGCGCCGTATCCGCCCCCATAGATCCAGTTCCCAGGACGCATCGAAGCCGGTGCTGTAAAGCTTCAACTCGCGGGGCACGAAGGCGCGATTGTTCATGGAAGCCACGCTGCGCTTCTGCTCGTTGTAGCTGCCGCGGGCGGTGACGGTCGGCAATAGGTCCAGGCCCGATTGCAGGTACAGCGCGCGCGCCTCCTCCAAATTGGCGCCCGCCGCCCGTAAATCGCGATTGTGCGCCAGAGCCTGGTCGACCAAACCGGACAGCTGCGCGTCCTGGAACTGCCGCCACCAGGCCAGGTCCGGCGCGTCGGGCGAAAACTCCGGCAAGCCGGCATTGGCGAACGACGTCCCGACGCCTTCCGCGGCCGGCGGCTGATAATCCGGCCCCACGGCGCAGCCGCCCAGCAACCCCGCTGCCAGCAACGCGGCGACGCGACGGCGATGATTAAACGTCGGCATGGTTCTCTCCTCCCCAATCAGCCGCCGTCCGGCGGCGGGATGCGCGGCGCTCCACCCAAGCCTGGATCACCACATAAAACACCGGCGTCAGCAGCAATCCGAACAGGGTCACGCCGATCATGCCGCTGAACACCGCCGTGCCGAGAATTTGCCTGGATTCCGACCCGGCGCCCTGGGCGATCACCAAGGGGAACACGCCCATGATGAAGGCGAAGGACGTCATCAAAATGGGGCGCAGCCGCACCCGGGCCGCATCCACCGCCGCCTGGAAACGATCGAGGCCGTCTTCCTGGCGCCGCTTGGCGAACTCGACGATGAGGATGGCGTTTTTGGCCGCCAGCCCCACCAACACGATAAAACCGACCTGGGTGAAGATGTTGTTGTCCATGCCGCGCAACCAAATCCCAGCCATGGACGCCAACAGGCACATGGGCACGATGAGTATCACCGCGAAGGGCAAGGACCAGCTTTCGTACTGCGCCGCCAGGGCCAGGAAGACGAACAGCACGCTCAAGGGAAACACCAGCAACGCCACGTTGCCGGCCAGCACCTGCTGCAGACTAGCCTCGGTCCACTCGTAGCCGAACCCGGCCGGCAGCTCGCTGCGGGCCAGTTGGTCCATGATGGCGATGGCCTGGCCGGAGCTGACGCCGGGCAACGGCACGCCGTTGACTTCCGCGGCCGGGTACATGTTATAGCGGGTCAGCTTGTCCGGGCCGTGGATTTCCCGCACATCCATCAAGGACCCCAGCGGCACCATGTCACCGTCCTGGTTGCGGGTTTTCAGCTTGCCGATGTCTTCCGGACGCATGCGGAACTTGGCGTCGGCTTGCGCCACCACTTGGTAGGTGCGGCCGAAGCGGTTCATGTCGTTGACGTAAAGAGACCCCAGGTAAATTTGCAGCGTATCGAACACCTCGCTCAAAGGCACGTTCATGGCCTTGGCGCGGATGCGATCCACGTCCAGGTACAACTGCGGCACGCCGGAACGGAAGGTGGTGAACAATCCGCCCAAGCCGGCTTGCTGATTGCCTTTGGCGATGAAGTCGGCGGCCGCCTGCTGCAAAGCGTCCACCCCCGCGTTGGAGCGGTCCTGCACCTGCAGCTTGAAGCCACCCACGGCGCTCATGCCGCGCACCGGCGGCGGCGCGAACACGTTGATGTTGGCGTCTTCCAGCTTGGACAGGCTTTGCCGGAGGCTCCCGACAATGCCGTCGGCGCTCAACTCCGGCCGGCCGGCCCGCTGCTCGAAGGACGTCAACCGGGCGAACATGGTGGCGACGTTGGACTGGCTGGTGCCGGTGAGTATCGACCAACCGGCATAGGCGTTGATGTGGGCGACGCCCTCGGTGGCCAGAACGATCTTGGTGGCTTGCTGCACGATCTCGGTGGTGCGCTCCACCGACGCGGCGTCGGGCAACTGGGCATAGAGGATCAGGTAGCCCTGGTCCTGGGGCGGAATGAAGCCGGTGTGGACTTTCTCGAAAGCCAGAAAATTCAGGCCGTTGAGCCCCGCGTACAGAACCAGCACCAGCGACGCCACGCGGAAAGAGCGTCCGACCAAGCGCGAATACCCCTCGCCGAAACGCTCGAACACACCGTTGAAGCCGTTGAAAAACCAGCCGAGCCAGCGGTTCAGCTGGCGGGTCAGCCAATCGGGATCGTGGTGGGCGCGTTCCAGCAGCAAGGCGCACAGGGCCGGGCTGAGCGTCAGGGAATTGAAGCAGGAAATGGCGGTGGAAACAGCGATGGTGAGGGCGAACTGTTTATAAAACGCTCCCGATACGCCGGTGATGAAAGCCGTGGGCACGAATACCGCAATCAGCACCAGGGTGGTGGCGATCACCGGGCCGACCACTTCGCTCATGGCACGGCGGGTGGCCTCGCGCACGCTTTCCCCCATGGCCAGATGGCGCTCGACGTTTTCCACCACCACGATGGCGTCGTCCACCACGATGCCGATGGCTAGCACCAGCCCGAACAGCGACAGCGTGTTGAGCGACATGCCCAAGGCCGCCATGACGGCGAAAGTGCCGATCAGCGACACCGGAACGGCGATCAGCGGAATCACGCTGGCGCGCCAGTTCTGCAGAAAGACCACCACCACCAGGATCACCAGCAACAGGGCTTCGAACAGCGTCTTGGTCACCGCTTCGATGGACTGCTTCACGAACACCACGGTGTCGTAAACCAGGTTGTATTCCAACCCCGCCGGAAAACGCGTCTTCAAGTTTTCCATGGCTTTGACCACCGCCTCCTTGGTATCCAGAGCGTTGGAACCGGGCAGCTGAAAAATGGCGAGACCCACGGTGGGCTGGCCGTCCAGGTAAAGCGCGGACGCGTAGTCCTTGGCGCCCAGCTCAATGCGGGCCACGTCCTTCAAGCGGGTGACGGCGCCGTCGGCACCGGTCTTGATGACGATATCGGCGAACTGATCCGCCTCCATCAAGCGCCCCAAGGTGGTGACGGTGTACTGGAAATCCACGCCGCCCGGCGTCGGCGGCTGGCCCACCACGCCGGCGGCCACCTGCAAATTCTGCTCGCGCAAGGCGCGCACCACGTCGGTGGCGGTCATGTCGCGGGCGGCGACTTGTTCCGGATCCAGCCACACGCGCATGCTGTAGTCGCGGGCGCCGAACACGATGATGTCGCCGACGCCCGGCAGCCGCGCCAGCGTGTCCTTGATCTGCAACAAGGCGTAGTTGCTCAAATAAGCGCTGTCGTAGCGATGATCCGGCGAGATCAGGTTGACCACCAGGCTCAAGTCCGGGCTACGCTTCTTCACGTTGATGCCGAGCCGCCGCACTTCCTCCGGCAGCTTCGGCTCGGCCAGCGCCACGCGGTTCTGCACCAGCACCTGGGCTTTATCGATGTTGGTTCCCGGCCGGAAGGTGATGGTCAACACCATGGCGCCTTCGTTGGTGGACTGGGAGGACATGTACAGCATGTCTTCCACGCCGTTCACCTCCTGCTCGATGGGCGTGGCCACCGTATCCGTCACGACGCGGGCGTTGGCGCCGGGATAAGTGGCGCTCACCACCACGTTGGGCGGGGCGATCTCCGGGTATTGGGCGATGGGCAGGGCGAACAACGCCAAGCCACCCACCACGATGATGACGATGGACAGCACCGAGGCGAAGATCGGCCGGTCGATAAAAAAGTGGGTGAATTTTTCCATGGCGCCCCCGATCAGTGCTTGTCGCCGTCGGCCAGAGAGATTTTCTCCGGCTCGACCGGAGCGGCGGGCTTGATCTTCTGGACGCCCTCGACCACCACCCACTCATCCGGCTTCAACCCTTCGGAGATCACCCGCAGCCCGTCAACCAAAGGCCCCGGCACCACCACACGGCGTTCGGCTTTGTTGCCCTCGCCCACCACCCAAACGAACTTTTGCGCCAAGTCGGTGGAGATGGCGCGGTCAGGCAGCAAAATCGCCTGGAACGGCGCGCTGCCGGGAATGCGCAGCCGGGCGAACAGGCCGGGGCTGAGCAAGCCGTCGCCGTTGGCGAATACGCCGCGCAACGTCAACGTGCCGGTGGAGGCCGTCAAACGGGGCGAGGTGTAGGCGATGGAACCTTTATGGGGAAAACCGGCTTCGTCGGCCAGGCCTATTTCGGCGGGCAGGCACGGCTGCTGCGCTTCCGCCGGATGAGGCAAGCAACCTTGGCCCACCAGGCGGCGGTATTTCAACGCCGAGCGTTCGTCCACGTCCACGTAGACGTAAACCGGATCGGTGGCGACGATGAAAGTCAGCAACGTGGCGTCGGCGCCGCCGCCTTTCACCAAGTTGCCGGCGGTGATCAGTTCGCGCCCGACGCGGCCGGCGATGGGCGCGCGCACCTCGGTGAACTCCAGGTTCAAGCGAGCCGCATAAACATTGGCGTCCGCCGACTGCACGGCGGCGACGGCCTCGGCGAGCCCCTTGCTGCGAGCGTCGAACTCCTCTTCCGATATGGCCTTGGACTGAAACATGCGCTGCGCCCGCGTCAAATTGTTGCGGGCCAGCTCCAACCGAGCCTTCGCCTGCTCCAGATCGGCCTGGGCGCGATTGAGTTGGGCGCGGAACGGGCGAGGATCGATCTGGAACAACAAATCGCCCTTGTTCACCGCGTCGCCGGCCTTGAAGTTCACCTGTTCCAAATAACCGTCGACGCGGGCGCGCACATCCACCGACTCCACCGCCTCGACGCGGCCGGGGAATTCGTCCCAGGTCTGGGTTTCGCGGTGCAGCGGCTGGGCGATTTTCACCCGGGGCGGCGGCGGAGAAGAGGCGGCTTTGTCGCCCGACTGGCCGCAGCCGGCCAAAGACAAAAGCAGCGACAAGGAAACCGGAAGACAGGCCCAGCCCCCCACCGAGGCCCCGATAGGCCATACTTTACGCTTTCCATCAGCACTGGCGTCGAGTCTTCCGGCCATAATGATCTCCCCGGCGGTTAGCTATTACCGATACACGCAACAAAATGGTAACATACCTTTTTATTTATGACTAAGTGCATGCCTCCCGATACCAAGACGGCCCCCGCTCGCGCCGGCCGCCCCCCGCAAAGGCGAGGAAACGGTCAGGCGCGACGCGCTGCTGGACCAAGCCATGCAGCTGTTCGCCGAACACGGCTACGGCAAGCTCAGCCTGGAAACCATCGCCCGCAAAGCGCGGGTGTCGCTGCGCACCATCTACGGCCAGTTCGGCGGCAAGGCGGAGCTGTTCGGCGCCGTCATCCGCCGCGTCAGCGACGAATTCGAAGCCAGCCTGCCGACCGAAAACAGCCTGTCCGCCCCACTGGAAGAACTGCTGGTGGAATTCGGCCGTTTGTACCTTTTGCGCATCACGCGCCCGGAGTGCATACGCCTGCGCACCCAGATACTGGCCGAAGCGCAGCGCTTTCCGGAATTCGCCGCCGAGTTCTACCGCAACGGCCCGGAACGCACCCTGCTACGCCTGGCGGACTTCTTCGCCGCGCAGCAACAAGCCGGCCGGTTGATCGACGCCGACAGCCGCTTTCTCGCCGGGCAATTCGTCAACGCCTTGCGCGGCGAACACTTCCAGCGCCAGCAATTGGGGCTGGAGCCGCCTTTCACCGCGGCCGAGGCCAGCGCCTGGGCCAAGCAGGCCGTACGGCAATTCCTCCACGGCTGCCTCAAGCCGGCCGACCGGCCAATCGCTCCGGAAATCCAAGCTTGATCCGGCGAATCCGCGCCATGCGGCGCCCGGAGACCTGCCGCCCGGACATATCGAAATTTGCCACGCGTCCGGATCATCGTCTATAAACCGGACACCACCAAACTCGGCGTGCCGCCCCGCCCCATGCGATCGATCCTTCCCGCCTTTATTTTGCTGGCCGCCCTGGTGATAACCGGCGCCTGGCTGACCTTGCGTCCGCCGCTCGCGCCGCCCGCCGCGTTCGCCGTCATCGACGGCAGCAAGCCCAGCCTGGCCGACTGGCGCGGCAAGCCGGCGCTGATCGCATTCTGGGCCACCGATTGCCCTACCTGCATCAAGGAAATTCCGGCGCTCAAGCAATTGCACCAACGTTATGCGCCGCGCGGCCTGCACCTGGTGGCGTCGGCCATGCCCTACGACATGCCCAGCCACGTGGTAAGCTTTGCGCAAAGCTATGAACTGCCCTATGCGGTGGCGCTGGACCCTGCGGGGGAAAACGCCGCGGCGTTCCAGGTGCAAGCCACCCCCACCACGCTGCTGCTGGATGACGAGGGACGCATTGTGGAGCGCATTCTGGGCGATTTCGACCCCGCCCGATTGGCGAACCGCATCGAGGCCTTGCTGGAGGAATCCTGATCCCATGTGGCTAAAAGCCTTCCATTTGATATTTATGGTCACCTGGTTCGCCGGGCTGTTCTACCTGCCGCGGCTATTCGTTTACCACGCCATGGCGGCGGACAGCGTGAGCCGCGAGCGCTTCAAGATCATGGAACGCAAGCTGTTCTACGGCATCATGACGCCGGCCATGTTGCTGACCCTGGGCTTCGGCATCGCCATGCTGGCGAGTTACGCCTGGGAAGCCTACGGCCATAGCCTGTGGCTCCACATCAAACTGGGGCTGATCGGCCTGCTGGTGGTCTATCACGGCTTTTGCGCCAAATGGATGCTGGACTTCAAACACGAGCGCAACCGCCGTAGCCACGTGTTTTACCGCTGGGTCAACGAAATACCGGTGGCGTTCCTGTTCGCCATCGTGCTGCTGGCCAGCCTCAAACCGTTTTGATGGACAACTCGCCGCGCCCCCGCCGCACGCTGGTGCAGCCGTCCCACCCGCCGGTGGTGTTATGCCTTTCCGGCCACGACCCCAGCGGCGGGGCCGGCGTCCAGGCGGACATCGAAACCCTGGCCGCCCTCGGCTGCCACGCCGCCAGCGTCATCACTTGCCTGACCTGCCAGGACACCCGCGACGTCCGCCAAATCATCCCGCAACAACCGGACGACCTGCGGCGCCAAGCGGAAACGGTGCTGGCCGACATGCCGGTGGCGGCCATCAAAATCGGCCTGATCGGCGATGCGGCCATCGCCGAGACCATCGCCCGGCTCATCGCCGCCCACCCGGACATTCCCGTGGTGCTGGACCCGGTACTGGCGGCGGGCGGCGGCGCCTCCCTGTCCAACGAAGAACTGCTGCAAGCCATCCGCGAGCAGCTGCTGCCGCTGACCACCCTGCTGACCCCCAACAGCCTGGAAGCGCGCGTGCTGGCCGGACTGGTGGACCTGGAGTCCTGCGCCCACTGGCTGCTGGCCCGCGGCTGCCGCTACGTGCTGATCACCGGCAGCCACGAGGACCGGCCGGACGTGATCAACACCTTATACAGCCAGTCGCTGCAAGAACCCTTCCGCTGGCAGCGCCTGCCCCACGAATATCACGGCTCCGGCTGCACCCTGGCGGCGGCGGTGGCGGCTTATCTGGCGCGGGGCGCCAACCCCATGGCCGCCGCCCACGACGCCCAGCGCTACACGTGGCAAGCGCTGGAAGGCGGCTTCCGCCCCGGCCGGGGCCAATACCTGCCGCGCCGTATCCATACAGGCTCCAACCCATGACGCTAGCCTTGCCCCGCAAAGGCCTCTACGCCATCACCAACGATCTGGACGACGACGCGCTGCTGGCCGCGGTGCAAGCCGCCATCGAAGGCGGCGCGGTGCTGCTGCAATACCGCGACAAACGGCGTTCGCCGGCGCAAAAGGAAGCGCTGGGGCGCGACCTGCTGCAACTGTGCCACGGACTGGGCGTGCCACTCATCGTCAACGACGACATCGAGCTGGCCGCTCGACTGGGCGCGGACGGAGTTCACCTAGGCCGGGACGATGCGGGTATCGCCGCGGCCCGCGCGGCACTGGGACCGGATGCCATCGTCGGCGTATCCTGCTACAACAGCCTGGAATTGGCCCGCCGCGCCCAATCGCTGGGCGCCAGCTACGCCGCTTTCGGCCGTTTTTTCCCGTCCAAAAGCAAACCCGACGCCACGCCCGCCTCGCTGGAAACGCTGCGCCTGGCGAAAGCGGAACTGCGCATTCCCATCGCTGCCATCGGCGGCATCACTCCAGCCAACGGCGCCCCCTTGGCGGCGGCCGGCGCCGACTTAATCTGCGCCATCGACGGACTATTCGGCCATGCGGAAGTGCGACGCAGCGCACAAGATTACGCCGCATTATTCCGCTAGCGCGGCACTTTGTCGCGACACCGCGGCCAAGGTTAAGGTTAAACTGCGCGTCCACCCACCGAGCCGTGAGCACAATCTCTTACCCATGAGCTTATCGCGACGGAAATTCATCGGGAGCCTGCTGGCCGGCGGCGTCGCCGCGCTGGCCAGCCATATCGTCCAAGCGGCGGGCGCGTACATGCACCGCCCGTGGCCGCGCCACGCCTTCGCCGCCAAGCAATTGGCGGAGACCCAGACGCAGCTGTTCGGCCACGACAAACCGACCGAATCGGCGCAAATCGTGCTGGACATTCCCGACGTCGCCGAAGACGGCGCGGCGGTGCCGGTCAGCGTATCCACCACCCTGACCGGCACGGAAAGCATCACCCTGCTGGCGGAAAAAAACCCCACGCCGCTGCTGGCCGAATTCCTCATCGGCGAACGGCTAGAGCCCTTCGTATCCACCCGCGTCAAACTCGCCGCCACCGGCGTCGTAATAGCGGTGGTGCGCGCCGAAGGCCGCCTTTACTCGACCCGCAAAACGGTGAAAGTCACGGTGGGCGGCTGTGGCTAAGCGTCCCGTGGTCGACGTGAAGATTCGCAGCAAACGCCAGGACGACGGCTCCACCTTGCTGCGCATGCTCATCACCCATCCCATGGAAACGGGCCGGCGCAAGGACGAAGCCGACGGCAAAGTCGTGCCCGCCCACTACCTGGAAGAAGTGACCGTGCTGCACAACAACGAGATCGTCGCTCGCTGCCTTACCGGACCGGGCGTTTCCCGCGATCCCTATTTCGCCTTCAAGCTGCGCGATTGCAAGCCGGGCGACTCATTGCGGGTGGAATGGCGCGACAACAAGGGCGGCAGCGGCAATGCCACCGCCGTGAGCGAGTAGGCGCTAACCGCCGATACGGACGTTGCGGTTCGACAAGCGCTTGCGCACTTTCTGCAGCAGCGCCGCCAAATCCTTCTTCAACTGCCTGTCGCTGATGACCAAAGCGTTGCGGATCGGCGCCCGCTCGGCCCGTTGCAGATAGGGATAAGCCTGCTCGTACTCGTTCATGCTGACGAGGAAGTCGCCGTAAAAATAATTGGTATCCAAGCCGTCGGGAAACAGCTCCAAGGCCTTTTGCAGGTATTGGCGCGCCATGTCGTCGTCGCCGAACGAAATGGGCCAACCCGGCACCTGGTAATACAACGCGCCCAAAGTGACATAGACCGATCCGTCCATGGCCTTGGGGTCGATATCCTTGGCCTTGAGCAGCAACTGGCGCGCGCGCTCAATGTTGGACAGCGCGTCCAGCCCCCAGCTGACGCCGCTGTAAACGCACAGCACGATGGCTTGCGTGATCCAGCTTTCCGCCCGCTGGGGATAATCGCGCCGCAATTGCTCGGCGCTACCCAGCAATATCTCCAGCCGCTCGGCCTTCTCTCCCTCCGGCGCCAAATAATAGGCCTCCTGCCAAGCCTCCTGCAGAGCGCTCAAGCGGTTGTCGAACGCCGTGTCGGCCGCCGCCGCCCCGCACGCCAGCCATAAAACCAATGCCGCCCAGCCGCGGCCGATCTTCGCCTTACCCATATCGCCCCACCACCCCGCCGATGTTCAAAATCAGCGCCAAGTTTAACCCATGCTTAGCGCAGGGACATGGCGCAACCGATCCGCCGGGCCGCCCATCGGCAAAGATGGCCTTGCGCCGGCCAAGCCATCCCCATAAACTCCGATGTCGCGAAAAATCGCGCCCACCCGATCAACACCGCGCATTCATTCGACGCCCCAAGCATCCAACCGAGGCAGAGCCATTGCCGGCCGCGCCCGCACCCACTAGCCCCATGCCAGCCCGCAAGCACACTTATCGCTTCCTCGCCGTCATTGCCGTGTTAACGGCGGCATCCGCCGTCGTCGCCTGGCGAAAGGCGACGCAAGAGCAGCCCGCCGCCAAGCCGGCCGCCATGGCGTTCCCGGTCAAAACCGCCGCGCCGCAGCACTTGCCCGTTGCCGATTCCGCCCACGCGGTGGGCTCGTTTATCGCCGACGAATCGGCGGTGGTCAGCGCAGAAATCGGCGGACGGGTGAAAAGCATCCATTTCACCGAAGGGCTATCGGTTAAAGCCGGCGAGCTGCTGATCCTGCTGGACCCGGACGAACATCAAGCCACGGCGGCGCAAAGCCGCGCCCAGGCGAACCTGGACAAGCTGAACCTAGGCCGCACCGAGGAGGTTCGGCGGCGCAACCTGGCCAGCCAGCAAGCGCTGGACGAAGCCCAGGCGCGCTGGCAGCAATCCCAAGCGCTGGCGCAACGGGACCAGGTACGCCTGGGAAAAACCGAAATTCGGGCGCCTTTTGCCGGCGTCACCGGCCTGCGCTTGGTCAGCCCCGGCGACTACGTCACTCCGGGCCGCCCCCTGGTAAACGTGGAAGCGCTGGATACCCTCAAGCTGGATTTCGCCCTGCCCGAGCAATACGCCGGCAAAGTCGCGCCCGGCCAAAAAATCACCGCCAAGGTAGACGCTTATCCCGGCGAAGAATTCGCCGGCGAGCTGTACGCCGTCAATCCCCGCCTGGACGAACAAACCCGCAGCGTCAAGCTGCGCGGCCGTTTCGCCAATACCGGCCGGCGGCTAAAGCCGGGCATGTTCGCCCGCCTGACCCTGGCCCTGGGCGCGGACCGCCAGGCCTTGTTCGTGCCGGAGCACGCGCTAATCGGCATCGGCAGCCACCAATACGTCTATCGGACCGAGGAAAACAAGGCGGTGAAAACCGAAGTGACCACCGGCCAGCATCGCGACAGCCTGGTGGAAATCACCAGCGGCTTGGCCGCCGACAGCCCGGTGGTGGTCGAAGGCCAAATGAAGCTGCGCGACGGTGCGACGGTGCGCATCGCGCCCTAACCCCTCCGCCCCGACACGCTCCCCGTTTCCCCCGCTAAAGGCCCAACGCCGTGGTGTTATCCGACCTTTCCATCCGCCGGCCGGTGTTGGCCACCGTTATGAGCCTGGCCCTGGTGCTGGTCGGACTGATGAGCTTCCTGCGCCTGCCGGTGCGCGAATATCCCGACATCGACATGCCGGTGGTATCGGTGCGCACGGTGTTCAAGGGCGCCAGCGCCGAAGTGATGGAGGAACAGGTCACCCAGACCCTGGAAGACTCCCTTTCCGGCATCGAGGGCATCAAAACCCTCAAATCCAGCAGCCGCGAAGAGGTCAGCCAGATCACCATCGAATTCAACCTGGACCGCGACGCGGACGCCGCCGCCGCCGATGTGCGCGACCGGGTGGCGCGGGTGCGGGGACAGCTGCCGGACGACATCGAAGAACCCATCATCAGCAAAATCGACGCGGACGCCCAAGCCATGTTGTGGCTGGCCTTCTCCAGCGAACGCCATTCGTCTCTGGAGCTCACCGACTTCGCCGACCGCCACATCCAGGACCGCCTGCAAACCCTGCCCGGCGTCGCCAGCGTCATCATCGGCGGCGAGCGGCGCTACGCCATGCGCCTGTGGCTGGACCGGGAGCGCATGGCGGCGCGCGGCGTGACGGTGCAGGACGTGGAGCAGGCGCTACGCAGCCGCAACGCGGAATTTCCCGGCGGACGCATCGAAAGCCGCTGGCGCGAATTCACCGTGCTCAGCCAAACCGACCTGCGCTCGGCGGAAGAATTCAACGATCTCATCATCCGCACCGACAACGGCCAGCCGGTGCGGCTCAAGGACGTGGGCCGGGCGGAACTGGGCGCCGCCGACGACCGTAACGGCGTGCGAGTCAACGGCAGTCCGGCGGTGGGCCTGGGGGTGGTCAAACAGTCCACCGCCAACGCCCTCGGGGTAGCCAGGGCGGTGAAAGACGCCCTGCCCGAAATTCGCCGCAGCCTGCCGGAAGGCGCCACGCTGAAAACGGCGTTCGACAGCTCCCTGTTCATCGAGGAATCCATCAAGGGCGTGTACCACACCCTGGCGGAATCCCTGCTGCTGGTATCCCTGGTCACTTTCGCCTTTTTACGCTCCTGGCGCGCCACGCTGATCCCCTTCGTCACCATCCCCGTGTCCCTGGTGGGAGCGTTCATTTTCATTTACGCCTTGGACTTCAGCGTCAACACCCTCACCCTGCTGGCCCTCGTGCTGGCGATCGGCTTGGTGGTGGACGACGCCATCGTCATGCTGGAAAACATCCACCGCCGCATGGAAAGCGGGCTGGGGGCGATGGAGGCCGCTTTCGAGGGTAGCCGGGAAATCGCTTTCGCCGTCATCGCCATGACCGCCACCCTGGCGGCCGTGTTCGCGCCGCTGGCCTTCATGACCGGCAAGACCGGCCGGCTGTTTTCCGAGTTCGCCCTGGCGGTGAGCTGCGCCGTGCTGGTGTCCGGCTTCGTGGCGCTGACCCTGACCCCCATGATGTGCTCGCGCCTGTTGAAACCAGGCGCCGCCCGTCACGAAACAACGCATGAAAGCCCCATGACCGAGGCTTACGGCCGGCTGCTGCGGCGCGCCTTGCGCCGTCCCGCCTGGGTAGCCGCCGGTTTTGCCGCTATCGCCGGACTGGGCGGCTGGCTGCTGCTGACCCTGCCGGCGGAGCTGTCGCCCATCGAAGACCGCAGCAACTTTTTGGCCATGCTCAGCGCGCCGGAAGGCGCCACCCTGGAGTACACCGACGGCTACGCCCGCGAAATCGAAAAACTGGTGGCGCAAATACCGGAAGCGGCCACCTCCTTCCTGGTGCTGGCGCCGGGCCGGGAAAGGCCCAATCCGGTCAACTCGGCCCTGGCCTTCGTCACCCTACAGCCCTGGGACGAACGCGAGCGCAAGCAGCAAGCCATTACGGCGGAACTGCTGCCCAAGCTCCAGAGCTTGGCCGGCGTACGGGCGTTCGCCCTCAACCCGCCGTCCTTCGGCCAGAGCTCCCGCAACCTGCCGGTGCAATTCGTGCTGCAAGCCGGCAGCTACGCGGAGCTGCAACACGCCATGGAGCAGCTGGCCGCCAAGGCGGCGACGGTGCCCGGCCTCACCAACCTGGACAACGACCTCAAGCTGGACAAGCCGCAGCTCAACGTACGCGTCGATCGCGACAAAGCGCTGGATATCGGCGTGGACATGGACGCCATCGGCACCACCTTGCAAACCTTGCTGGGCGGCCACCAAGTGACCCGCTTCAAGCGCGAAGGCACGCTGTACGACGTCATTCTGCGAGTGGAAGACCAGGAGCGCAGCAACCCCGAGGATATCGGCTTGATTTACCTGCGCGGCGGCCAGGGACAACTGACCCAGTTGAGCAATCTGGTGAGCGTCGGCGAAGGCGTGGCCCCCAAGGAATTGAACCACTTCAACCGGCTGCGTTCCGCCACCCTGAGCGCCAATATCGCGCCCGGCTTTACCTTGGGCCAATCCCTGGCCGCGTTGCACCAAGCCGCGCAGGAAGTGCTGCCGCCCGCCGTCACCACCGATTTGGACGGCCAGTCGCGCGAGTTCCAGGAATCCAGTTCGGCCATGTACCTGATGTTCTGGGCCGCCCTGGTGTTCATTTACCTGATGTTGGCGGCCCAATTCGAGAGCTTTCTCGACCCCCTCATCATCATGCTTACCGTGCCGCTGTCCATCGCCGGCGCCATGCTGTCGCTCAAGCTGACCGGCGGCACCATCAACGTCTATAGCCAGGTGGGCATGGTCATGCTGGTGGGATTGATCACCAAAAACGGCATACTCATCGTGGAGTTCGCCAACCAGCTGCGCGCCCGGGAGGGGCTGGACGCGGCCGCCGCCGTGGTGCGGTCGGCCATGTTGCGGCTGCGCCCCATCCTCATGACCTCCCTCACCATGATCCTGGGCGCCGTGCCGCTGGCTCTAGCCAGCGGCGCCGGCGCGGAAGGACGCCAGCAAATCGGCTGGGTAATCGTCGGCGGGCTGCTGCTGGGAACCGTATTAACCATGTTCGTCATTCCCGTCGTTTACAGCGTCCTGACAACGCGGCGCAGGCCAAGCGCCGCGCCGGGTTAACCACTTCCCTTGACGGGGAATGCTGTGCTAAAGTCCAAAGTCCGCACTTGGCGCTTTTTTCGGCGAGCCCACAGTTCTTTCTCGCAAGCTCCCGGAACATTTAGGGCGCATCGGTGGGGCCTGGGTGGCCTTGTCTTAAGGCGCCATCATAATTACACCTATCAATAGAGTGGGAAGAGATATGCGTAAAACCAAAACGTTCAAAAATACCCTTCTGGCTTTGGGCCTCACCGTTTCCGCCGTCCTGCCTTTCTCCAGCGCTTGGGCGCACGGCGGCGGCGCCGCGCAGGAATTCGACACCTGCCGTATCGAGGTGGGCGGCCACTGGGTGCACTTCACCGCTTACCAGCCGAACCTGAGCGGCATGGAAGAGTTCTGCGGCAACTTGCCCAGCCCCGGCCAATCCAACCTGGTAATCGACTACGAAGGCAAAGCCCTGCGCCAGATGGAAGTGGAATTCGAGCTGACCAAGGAGCCGGAAGGCACCTCCCTGGTGAAGGTTCCCATGGACAAGCACTCCAACGGCGTAATCACCACGCCGTATAACTTCCAGGCGCCCGGCAAGTACCTGGCCCACATCACCCTGGTCAACGAAGGCCAGCGTATCGACGCCCACTTGCCCATCGTGGTCGGCACCGGCCGCGACAGCGGCGGCGTCAACACCTACCTGATCGCCGCTGTAGTGCTGACGGCGCTCGGCTACGTGCTGTACCTGTCCAATGCCGGCTTCAAAGGCCTGATCGACAAGCTGCTGGGCCGCGCCAAGGAGTTCTGATCTCAATCGGCTCGGAAGCCTTCAGACAAATGACGTTGTAGCGGAATAGAGGCCGATGATGGTAAAGCAATCCTGGGGTTTTGTAGCGGCGGCGATGCTGGTGTCCATGCCGCAAGCGTGGGCGGCGGTGAGCCTGCCGCCCACGGTGAAAGTGGACGTGGGCGAAACCGAGCCCTTCTGCAACAGCGGCGCGCCGTCGGCATGGCGCGACGCGCAGACCGTGGAAGGCGTCGAAATACAGGAATCCCGGGTTTGCGACCCGGACAACCCGTCCGAAATCGCGGCCTTCGTCAAAGGCACCAACAACGTGTCCATGGAAACCCTCATGGACACCAAGCTGGCGCCCGACGCCGTCACCATGTCCAACGATACGGACGGCGACGGCGACCCCGACCTCATCGTCATCAAACTGGAAGTCATGGAGCTGAACGGCCGTTCTCCGGATTTCCCCGGCGTGGTGCCGACTTTCGACATCGCGCCGGGCATCCAGCCCGGCTTCTGGGTCTTCACACCGAAGTCCCGCGACATGTCCACGCGCGGCTTCGCCAGCCTGGACGCAAACGCCCTGCTGCGCCTGCCCTCCCCCGCCATCCGCGTGGAACAGGGCGACACGGTATGGCTGGTGTTGGAAAACACCCACTATTTCCCCCACTCCATCCATTTGCATGGCGTGGACCACCCCTTCATGGACCACGGCGGCGGCGGCAACGACGGCGTCGGCCAGACGGCCGAAATGGACGTCATGCCCGGCCAGACCAAGACCTACGTCATCAAGCCGCGTCAACCGGGCACCATGTACTACCACTGCCACGTGCAGCCCCACACCCATATCCCCATGGGCCTGGGCGGCATGTTCATCGTGGAGGAAAACCGCCCCAACAACTGGGTGCAAACATTCAACGTGGGTAATGGCCAAGTGCGCCATCCCTCCAAGGCGGTATCGGAAAAGTACGCGCAGGAATACGACCTGCACTACCAATCGGCGGACAAGGAACTGCACCAGATCATCCAGCAGTACAACGATCCGCGCCTGATCGCCCAGCAGATGAACCAGAAGTACGACATCACCGACGCCAAGGACGACTATTACATGCTCAACGGCCGCGCCTTCCCCTACGCATTGCGGGAGTCGCTCATCACCGTCGCGCCCAACCAGAAAGTGAAGCTGCGCGTGCTCAACGGCCACACCGAGACCATGGCGCTGCACATCCACGGCCACAAAGCCGTCATCACCGACTACGACGGCGTGCCGCACAATCCGGCCGCGCGCATCCAGCGGGACGTTTACGACCTGGCCCCGGCCCAGCGCCTGGACCTGGAACTGAACACCACCAACGACGGCCTCAACAGCTTCGGCTCCGGCGTGTGGATGTTCCACGACCACGTGGAAAACGCCTTCACCACCGACGGCCAGGGCGAAGGCGGCAGCATCAGCCTGGTGGTCTACAAGGATTTCCTGGACAAGGAAGGCACGCCGCAACTGCACGGCATGGACATCACGCCTTATTTCAGCAAGAAGTTCTGGAAGCGGGAAATTCCCGTCTGGCAGCACCTGAGCGTGGGCGAATCCCTCGGCCAAGCCAAGCTGGAAGGCGCCAAGGCGCAAGCCGCGCCGGCAAGCAAATCCACCCCGGCAGCGGCTAAACCGGCCGGCAAAGCCAAACCCGCCGCCGAAGCGGCGGACAACAGCTCGCCTTCGACCTTCGGCAACCTGCTCAAAGGCCTACTCTTGGGCGCGGTAGGTTACGCCGCGTATCTCAATCGCCGCAAATTGGCCGCGGCGGCGGCCCAACTGATGGCCCAGGCAAAGGGAGGCAAATAACATGATTCGACAAGCAACGGTCGGACTGGCCCTGTCCCTCGCCCTGGTCGCCCAGGCGCCGGCGAAGGAAGCCAAGCAGGAAGTCCAACTCACCGAACACGACGCCCTCATGGATCATGGCGACGGCCACCTGATGGACATGGAAGGCGGCATGATCATGGGGCAAAACAAGGACAAGCTGCCCGGCGGCTGCGATAAAGTCGCGGAAGACAAGGAAATCACCGTCAAGGCCGGCCGCAAATACTCCAAGCCCGGCTTCGTCTTCGGCTTCGACCAGAACCAATTCCAGTTCAAGCCCTGTACGCGCCTGAAGGTCAACTTCGTCAACGAAGACAACGTCCGCCACCAGTGGATGATGCACGGCCTGCCCAAGTACATTTACCAGAAAGGCATGTTCCACCTGGAGATCACCGGCCCGGCGAAAATCACCGGCACCCTGATCCTGCCCAAGGAAGACAAGACCTACCTGGTGCACTGCGATATCGCCCAGCACATGGAAAAGGGCATGAAGGCTCAGCTCAAAGTCGGCAAAGGCAGCGGCGAACTGCCCAGCATCCCGGGCCTGACCGCCAATGCGCTGCCGGACAACTACAAAGCCGACGCCCCGGCGCCGGTGCCCGCCACCGTGCTGGCGGAACAGGCGGACGCCCTGGCCGCGGCCATCAAGGCCAAGGGCGGCGATTCTGAATCCGCCCCCGGCGCCAAGAAAAGCAGCGGCGCGTCGGCCGCCGCGCCCAAGCAGAGCGGCAAGTCCGCCGACCAGGCGGCGCCCGCCGCCGGCTCCGGCGCTTGGCTGTCCGGCACCACCATCCTCGGCATCGCCATCGGCCTGTTCGGCGCGCCCTACGCTTGGGCGCGCATCCAGGCCCGTAGCCGGGGCAAGGACGTGGGCAGCTATGTGGCCGCCGCCTTCGAACTGTTGAAGGAAGCGGTGGGAACAGTGATGGACTTGGCCTTCGGCCTGGTCAGGAAATTCACCGCCAAGAAATAATGGCCGCCTGAGCCGCAAACGACAAAGCCCTCGAGCGCAAACTCGGGGGCTTTGTCGTTTTGGCCGGCAGCGCCCTTCCCGGTACGCACAGCAATGGACGACGTCAGCTCAGCCCTGGGCGGTTTATTCGCCAGCGCCTTTATCTCCGCCACCCTGGCCCCCGGCGGATCGGAAGCGGTGCTGGCCTATTTGGCGACGCAGGCCGCCTATTCGGACACCCTGCTGCTGGGCGTCGCCACAACCGGCAACACCCTGGGCGCGGTAACCACCTGGCTGATGGGCTACGCCGCAGCGCTGGGCTGGCTGCGCCGCCACGCCCCGCCCAAACAGGCAACCTTGGCGCGCATGGAGCGTTACGGCACCCCGCTATTGCTATTATCCTGGCTGCCGGTGGTGGGCGACGGCTTCTGCCTCGCGGCCGGCTGGGCGCGTTTGCCCTTTTTGCCTTGCCTGGCCGCCATGGCCGCCGGCAAAGCGGCGCGCTATGCTGCCGTACTCTGGTTGATTGACTGAGAGCGCCCATGGACATCCCCGCCCTGCAGCACCAGCTACGCCAATTCGCCGACGAACGGGATTGGCAACAATTCCACAGCCCGAAAAACCTCGCCATCGCCTTGTCGGTGGAAGCGGCCGAGCTGCTGGAACGTTTTCAATGGTTAACGGACGAACAGTCGCGCCGGCTGGCCGAAACGCCGCCGGACTACGAAGCCGTAAGGCAAGAAATGGCCGACGTGCTGATCTACCTGCTGCGGCTGGCGGACCAGTTGGGCGTGGATCTGGAACCGGCGGTGCGGGACAAAATGCGCCAAAACGCCGAGAAGTATCCCGTGCAACTGGCCAAAGGCAACGCCACCAAATACAACCGCCGTTGATGCGGCCAGTTTCAATCCAGTAACCGCGCCGATTCGCCCGGCGCCGCAACAAGACGGAACCCAGGAGACGCCCATGTCCGCCGCCAATCCCCATCCCCGACTGCTGTCGCGCGCCATGGCCGCCGTTTTGGCCGCGCAGTTCCTTTCGGCGCTGGCGGACAATGCCTTGCTGTTCGCCGCCATCGCCCTATTGAAGAGCCAACAGGCGCCCGACTGGCTGCCCCCCCTGTTGCAGGAAAGCTTCGTCATCGCCTTCGTTCTGTTGGCGCCGTTCGTGGGGCCTTTCGCCGACACCTTGCCCAAGGGCCGGGTGATGATGCTGGCCAACGGCCTCAAGTTCGCCGGCTCCGCCTCCATGCTGGCGGGCTTGCATCCCTTGCTCGCCTACAACTTGGTGGGCATCGGCGCGGCCGCCTATTCTCCGGCCAAATACGGCATCCTCAGCGAACTGGTGGAGCCGTCGCAACTGGTCAAGGCCAACAGCCTGATGGAAGGCTCCACCATCGTCGCCATACTGTCGGGGGCGGTGCTGGGAGGGCTGCTGGCCGACCGCTCGGTGGAACTGGCCCTGGCGGCGGTAACCGCCGCCTATCTGGTCGCCGCCTTGGCGAATCTACTGATTCCGCGCCTCCCCCCGGCCCACCCGCTGCAGCGATTCGCGTTCGCCGCCTTGCTGCGGGATTTCTGGACCGCCCTGACCACACTGCTACGCCACCGCGACGCGCGCTTCTCCCTGCTCGGCACCAGCATATTCTGGGGCACGGGCAGCACCCTGCGCTTTCTGCTGGTGGCCTGGGTGCCGGTGGCATTGCTGGTGAACGATAACGGCACGCCGGCCAACCTGAGCGGCGCAGTGGCCGTCGGCATCGCTTTCGGCGCGGCGGCGGCCGCGCGCTGGGTAAAACTGGAAACGGTGAACCGGGCGCTGCCGGCCGGCCTGCTGATCGGCGCGCTGATCCTGGCGTTCGCCCAACAGGCGTCGCTGGCCGCCAGTTACGGGTTGCTGTTGCTGATCGGCGCCTGCGGCGGCTTTTTCGTAGTGCCGCTCAACGCCCTGCTGCAGGAACACGGCCATGAAAGCGTGGGCAGCGGCCACGCCATCGCCGTGCAGAATTTTTTCGAGAACTTGGCGATGCTGTCCATGATCGGCATCTACGTGGCGCTGTCCCGCGCCGGATTGGCGGCTGTCGAGGCGGCCGACGCCTTCGGCGCGACCGTGCTGTTCTGCATTGGCTGGCTGACCTGGGCCAGGCTGCGCCCCGGCCGGTAAGCGCACGACCTAGGCGGGCTGGCTATCCGGCCGCTGCCACGCAGGCATGCCTTTGACGAAACGACCGGCCTCGGTGCGAACGAACTCCTTGAACGCCTGGCCCACCACCGACAGTCGCTTGCCCGAGCGGTGCACCATGTACCACTGGCGCATCAGGGGAAAGGACTCCACGTCCAGCATGGCCAATCGGCCGCTTTCCAACTCCTGCTCCACCGTATGCAGGGACACGATCCCCAGACCCAGCCCCACCTCGACGCCCTGCTTGATGGCTTCGTTGGTGTTCATTTCCATGCTGGTTCGGATCTGTACGCCCTTATCGGCGAAGAAACGCTCCACCGAGCCGCGCGTGCCGGAACCGGCCTCGCGCATGAGGAAAATCTCGTCTTTCAGGTCCGCAAGGGTAACGGGATGCTTATCCTTGAGCCGGTGATCCGCCGGCGCGATGACCACCAGCGGATTTTCCATGAAGGCCTCCGACATCAAATCGTGATCCTCCGGCGGCTGCCCCATGAGCACGATGTCGGCGTCGTTGTCTTCCAGTTGGCGTAGCAGGCCCTTGCGGTTGGTAACCTGCAAATTGATGTGGACCTTGGGATACCGACGGCGGAATTCGGCCAACAGGCGGATGGCGAAATAGTGCACCGTGCTGGCCACCGACACCTTCAAGATGCCGCCTTCCGTGCCTTTGAGCTCCTCGATGAACTGCTCCGCCTCATCCAGCTGCTGAATGATGGTGCGGCACAGCCGGTACATTTCCTCGCCGGCGGTGGTGAGGTAAATCTTTTTGCCCAACCGTTCGAACAGCGGCAGGCCGATGGTGTCCTCGAACTGCTTAATCTGCATCGACACGGCCGGCTGGGTGAGGAACAGCTCCTCGGCGGCGCGGGTAAAGCTCGAACGGCGAGCGACTCGCTCGAATACGCGGATCTGCCTTAGCGTTAGGTTCATGCCACGGTTCCTGTGCGTTGGCGTAAGGCGGCTCTTATGGAAGACTGGGGACCAGTCGGCCGACCATTATGTATAACCACTATATTATGAACCGGCCTCCCGTACCAGAACCTTGCGCCGCCCACGGCGCGACAACCCCGGTAGCCAGTGACAAAAACCAGCGAGTTTTGGATAATCCACCGTTACGATTAGGTTATGCCTGCCGCATCGGCCGCCGCCCGGCCCAAACGGGCCCGCTCCGGACACATTCACCCACCCTTGCCCACAGAGGACCATCATGCCCACGCGCCGACAACTCGCCAACGCCATCCGCGTCCTGAGCATGGACGCCGTGCAACAGGCCAACTCGGGGCATCCGGGCGCACCCATGGGCATGGCCGACATCGCCGAGGTGTTGTGGAACGACTACTTGCGCCACAACCCCGCCAACCCCCAGTGGCCGGACCGGGACCGCTTCGTGCTGTCCAACGGGCATGGTTCCATGCTCGTGTACTCCCTGCTGCACCTGACCGGCTACGACCTGCCCATCGAAGAGTTGAAGAACTTCCGCCAGCTGCACTCGAAAACGCCCGGCCACCCGGAATACGGCTACACGCCGGGCGTGGAAACCACCACCGGCCCTCTGGGCCAAGGCATTGCCAACGCCGTGGGCATGGCCCTGGCGGAACGCACCCTGGCCGGCCAGTTCAACCGTCCCGGCCACGACATCGTCGATCACTACACCTATGTGTTCCTGGGCGACGGCTGCATGATGGAAGGCATCTCCCATGAAGCCTGCTCCCTGGCCGGCTCCATGAAGCTGGGCAAGCTGATCGCTTTCTACGACGACAACAACATCTCCATCGACGGCGAAGTGCGCGGCCACGGCGACACGCCGGGCTGGTTCATGGACGACACCCCGGCCCGTTTCGAAGCCTACGGCTGGCAGGTCATCCGCAACGTGGACGGCCACGACGCCGACGCCATCCGCGACGCCATCGAAGCGGCCCGCGCCGACACCGGCCGGCCGTCGCTGATCTGCTGCAAAACCGTCATCGGCTGGGGCTCGCCGAACAAGCAGGGCAAGGAAGAGTGCCACGGCGCCGCCTTGGGCCAGGACGAAGTGGCGCTGGTGCGCCAAACCATCGGCTGGCACTTCCCCCCGTTCGAAATTCCGGTGGACATCTACGAAGGCTGGGACGCCACCGAATGCGGCGCCAAGCTGGAAACCGATTGGGACGACCGTTTCGAAAACTACCGCCGCGACTATCCCGAACTGGCAGCCGAATTCGACCGCCGCATGGCCGGCGAACTGCCCCGCGATTGGGTGGAACAATCCCGCGCCTACATCGCCAAAGTCAACGAAAAAGCGGAAACCATCGCCAGCCGCAAGGCTTCGCAAAACACCCTCAACGGCTTCGGCCCGCTGCTGCCGGAACTGTTGGGCGGTTCCGCCGACCTGGCCGGCTCCAACCTGACCCTCTGGTCCGGCTGCAAGGACGTGAACGCCCCGGGCCACGACGGCAACTACGTTTATTACGGCGTACGGGAATTCGGCATGTCCGCCATCATGAACGGCTTGGCGCTGCACGGCGGCTTCCGTCCCTACGGAGCCACCTTCCTGATGTTCTCCGAATACGCCCGCAACGCCCTGCGCATGGCGGCGCTGATGAAAGCGCCGGTGATCCACGTCTACACCCACGACTCCATCGGCCTGGGCGAAGACGGCCCCACCCACCAGCCGGTGGAGCAGACCGCCACCCTGCGCCTGATTCCCAACATGCACGTGTGGCGTCCCTGCGACGCGGTGGAATCGGCGGTGGCCTGGAAAGCCGCCGTCGAGCGTACCGACGGCCCCACCTGCCTGATTTTCTCGCGGCAAAACCTGCCCCATGCAGCACGCAGCACGGCGCAGATCGACGCCATCGCCCGCGGCGGCTACGTGCTGCGCGACTGCGACGGCACGCCCCAGGCCATCCTCATCGCCACCGGCTCCGAAGTGAGTCTGGCCCTGCAAGCCGCCGAACAATTGGCCGCCAAGGGCCGCAAAGTGCGCGTGGTTTCCATGCCCAGCACCAGCGTGTTCGAAACCCAGGACGCCGCCTACCGCGAAGCCGTGCTGCCGGCCGAGGTCACGGCGCGGGTGGCAGTGGAAGCCGGCGTGTCCGACGGCTGGCACAAATACGTGGGATTGCGGGGCCGCGTCGTCGGCCTGGACCGTTTCGGCGAATCGGCGCCGGCCGACGTATTGTTCAAGGCCTTCGGCTTTACCGTGGACGGCGTCGCGCAAGCGGTGGAAGCGGTCCTTTAATTAAAACAGCGCCGGAACCCGGCCCCTCAGGACAAAACCATGTCGAAAAAACACCCCGTCATCGCCATCACCGGCTCTTCCGGCGCCGGCACGACCACCGTCAAAGACGCCTTCCAGCACATTTGCTTTCGCCTCAAGCTGAAGGCCGCCGTGGTGGAAGGCGACAGCTTCCATCGCTACGACCGGGCGAGAATGCGCGAACTGATCGCCAAGGCCCAAGTGGAAAACAGCCATTTCAGCCACTTTTCCCTGGAAGCCAACCTGCTCAAAGACCTGGAGCAGCTATTCAAGACCTACGGCGAAACCGGCTCCGGCAAAATCCGCCATTACGTGCATAGCCACGAGGAAGGCCACCGTCTGGGCGGCCACGAGCCCGGCACCTTCACCCCCTGGCAGGACATCGAACCGAACACCGACCTGCTGTTTTACGAAGGGCTGCACGGCGCGGTGGTGGCCGAAGACGTCGACATCGCCCGCTACGCCGACCTGAAAGTGGGCGTGGTGCCTATCGTCAACCTGGAATGGATCCAAAAAATCCACCGCGACACCGCCGAGCGCGGCTACAAGCCGGAAGACGTCACCGCCACGATCCTGCGCCGCATGCACGACTACGTGAACATCATCACGCCGCAGTTTTCCCAAACGGACATCAACTTCCAGCGGGTGCCCACGGTGGACACCTCCAACCCGTTCATTTCCCGCGACATCCCCACGGCGGACGAAAGCTTCGTCATCATCCGCTTCAAGGACCCGGACCGCTTCAACCCGAACTTCCCCTACCTGCTGACCATCATCAAGGACTCCTTCATGTCGCGCCGCAACAGCATCGTGGTGCCGGGCGGAAAAGTGGGCTTGGCCATGGAGCTGATCTTCATGCCCATCATCCAGAAAATGATGGAAGAGCGCGGCTGATCGCGGGCGTGAACTACCGCAACTTGAAGAGGAAGGCATAGTGGCTCGACTGGTACCCTTGGCGATATTCGTGATTCTGGTGGTGTTCCTCGGCATCGGCCTAACCCTGGACCCCCGCGAAGTCCCCTCCCCCTTCATCGGCAAGCCGGCCCCGCCGTTCTCCCTGCCGCAAGTGGCGGACGCCGCCAAAACCCTGAGCGTCGCCGACCTGAAAGGCCGGGTGAGCCTGGTCAACGTATGGGCGTCCTGGTGCGTTTCCTGCCGGCAGGAGCACCCGGTGCTGCTGGATCTCGCCAAGCGCGGCATCGTGCCCATATACGGCCTCAACTATAAAGACGAACGCGAGGCGGCCCAGCAATGGCTGTCCCGCTTCGGCGACCCCTATGCCGCTTCGGCTTTCGACCCGGACGGCAAAACCGGCTTGGACTGGGGCGTTTACGGCGTGCCGGAAACCTTCGTGATCGACAAGCAGGGCGTCATCCGCCACAAGCACACCGGACCGGTGACGCCGCAAGCCTTGGCGGAGGACATACTGCCCCTGGTGGCGCGCTTGCAGCAGGAGGTGGCGCAGTGAAGATGCATTGGCTTGCCCTATTGTTGATCGTGCCGCTGTGGGCCGGCGCCGCCTCGATGGAACTGCGCCGCTTCGACGATCCCGCCAAGCAGGAACGCTACGAAGAGCTCATCAAGGAGCTACGCTGCCTGGTGTGCCAAAACCAAGCCCTGTCCGACTCCGATGCGGATCTGGCCAAGGACTTGCGCGACGAGGTTTACCGCATCATCCAAAGCGGCAAAACCGACCAGGAGGCGGTGGATTTCCTGGTGAGCCGCTATGGCGACTTCGTGCTCTACCGCCCGCCTTTCAAGCCGCTCACCCTGTTCCTGTGGGGCGGCCCGCTGCTGTTGCTGCTGATCGGCGCCGCGGTGCTGTGGCGGCAATGGCGCGGCCATCGCGCCGCCGCCGCGCCCGTCGCCCTCAGCGAGGCGGACAAGCAACGCCTGCAGCAGCTGCGCGCCCAAACCGATCGAATCGACGAAGACCAACCATGACCTTATTCTTTTTGCTGGCCGACTTGCTGCTGGTCGCGGCCTACCTTTTGTTTGTGCCGGCCTTGCGCGGCGCGCTGCGCGCCGCGCCCCCGCAACGGGACCAGCTGCATTTGCTCCTATACAAGCAACGCCGCCAGGAGCTGGCGCAGGAACTGGCCCAGGGCGGCTTGGAACGCGGCGCCTACGACCAGCTCTGCCAGGAACTGGACTTGCAATGGCTCGGCGAAAGCCGTCAGGAAGAAGACAAACCGGCCGGTCGGGACACCCCGGCCGCGCCAGGCCGCTGGCCGGTGCTGGCCGCACTGCTGCTGCTGCCGATCCTAGCCATCGGCCTATATAACCACCTGGGCCGGCCGGACCTGCTGGACGCGCCCACCGCCGCGCCGCCGGCGCCCGACGCCAAAGCCATGGAAGAGAACATCCAGACGCTGGCGCAGCGCTTGGAGAAAACGCCGGACGATCTGCAAGGCTGGATGCTGCTTGGGCGTTCCTACCAGGTCACCCGGCAGCCGGCCAAGGCGCAAACCGCTTACGAAAAAGCCCTGACTCTGGCGCCCGACAACTTGGACATCAAAGTCCTCTACGCCCAGGCCCTGGCGGAAGGCCAGGATAACCGCCTGCAAGGGAAACCGGCTCAAATCATCGCTGAAGTCTTAAAAGCGGACCCCGAATTTCCCCAGGGCTTGTGGATGGCCGGCTTGGCGGCGGCGGAACAAGGCGACGCCAAAGCCGCCTTGGCATACTGGCAAAAGCTGAAAGCCCTGTATCCCGCCGACAGCGAAGACGCCAAGCAGATCAGCGGCTACATGGCCATGCTGGGCGGCCAGCCCGGCGCCGAAGCGCCGGCGGAGGCTCCCAAGGCCGCGCTCAGCGTCAAGGTGAAGGTCGCCCTGGCGCCGTCCCTGGCCGATAAGGCCCACCCCGACGACACCGTCTTCATTTTCGCCAAAGCCGCCTCCGGCCCGCCCATGCCCTTGGCCATCGTGCGCAAGCAAGTGAAAGACCTGCCGCTGGAAGTGACCCTGGACGACTCCATGTCCATGGCGCCCGGCATGAACCTGTCCGCCTTCCCGCAAATCGTGCTGGGCGCGCGGGTATCCAAATCCGGCCAGGCCATGCCGTCTTCCGGCGATTTGCAGGGCTCCGGCGCCCCGACGGCGCCCGCCGCGGGTCAGACCTACAGCGTGGTCATCGACCAGGCTGTGCCTTAATACGCCCCGGCAAGCACGCCACCAACCGCCGCGCCGGTCCTGGGAGGTTGCCGGGCGCCGGCCCGGCTCAACGCTTTTTCTGCCCCTTCGCCGCCTTGGCCGGCGCGGCTTTTTCCGCATGGGCCTTGCTTTTGGCTTGCGGGGCATGACGGCTTTCGGAAACCTTGGCTTTGCCCGCCGCGCGGCGGCTTTCAGGAAGCCTGTGCTTGTCCGCTGCGCGGTGGCTTTCTTCCGCCGGCGAACGGGACGCGGCTTTTACCGGACGGCGCTCATGGGCGGGGGCCGGTTCCTGCAGGATAAAGCCTTGCACCGGCAGGTCGTCGCCCCAGGGCGCCCAGTTGCCGGTGAGAAAATCGGCCGTCATGGTTTCCGGGTCGTACTGCACCAGGGCATCCTCCTCCAGGTGGCAGCGGCGGTCGTAGTTGGTGTGGGAAACCCGCAACTTATAGGTGCCGTCCGGATTGGGGCAAACCTCTTCGACAAACAGGGTATGGCCGGTGGTGATGCGGTGGCCTTGATGGATGCCGATGGCAAGGAGGGAACCCGGTCGGGGAATGGCCGAGGTATAACCGCGCTCCTGCTCGCAGAGGAACCACTGCACCGGGCTGGTGTTGCCCAACTGGCAACTGGTCGAACCGGTGCGGCAACGGGCGTAGGGAATGCATTGCGGCTGGCACAGCGCGCCGCCGGCGTATTTCGGCGTATAGCAAGTGCCGGGCTCGACCGGATCGACCGCCTGGCATTGCTGCTCGGAACCGCTTTCCACTTTGACCTCCACCGGCGGCGGGGCTTTCCCGGCCAGTTTCGCCGCGACTTCCACGGCGCGTTGCCAGGTGGATTTGGCCGGCGCGCAGCCGGCCAATCCCAGCACCAGGCTGCAGTAAAAGACTCCGCTCAATAGCGTAAAAACAATGCGCCGATTCATGGAACTCCCTCGATGTCAGGGGGTAAAGCTTACGTGCTACGCCCGGAATTCGCCACCGCCCCGGCCGCCGCGTTCAACGCCTATCGCCACAGGGGATGGACCCCATGATCCTGGGGAAACCACTTGATGTATTGCACCACGCGAGGACGATCCGCCGTGTTGCGGCCGCTGCCGTGGGGCAAGGCGTGATGCCACAGGACGAAATCGCCGGCCGCCCCCGCCACCGGCAGCGGCCCCAGCGCCTCCAAATCCAGGTCGCGGGGATTCTGTTCCGGCGGCAGTTTCCCGAGCCACTGCGCCATCCGATGGTGAAAGCCCGGCACGCAACGGAACGCGCCCCGCTCCGCGCCGGCGTCGCTCAAATACAGCAAGCCCTGGATGCCGAATGGGATGGGCAAGGCGATGCTCACATCCCAGTGCAGCCGGCTGGGGCCGGACGTGTCCATGCCACCGCACTCCGGCCGGTTGAGGCTGCAACGATCCACCGTGGGCCACAAATCGGCCGTGCCCCACAATTGCTCGAAAGCCTTGCGGATGCGGGGCGACGCACGGTTTTTGTCCAGGGCCGGATGGCGGAACAGCGGCACCCAAAACGTGTGCTCGCCGTCGTACCAACTGGCGGGATCGGCGGCGTCCATGCCGAGAAAATCCCACACCGCCTGCTCGGCGGCGCGGCAGTCCTCGCGGGAAACCGCCTGGCGCAGCACCACATAGCCGTGCTCCCGCCAAAACGCCAGGTCGGCCTCGGACAACACCGGATCGTCGACGGCGGCGCCGGCGACGGGATAAGTCCGCGGCGGCGCTTCCCCATGGCGCCGAACCGCCTCGTTGAGTCGCTCGACCAAGGCCGACGGCGGGGCGCCGCCTATTTTGCCCGCCACCCACGCCTCGAATTCGGCGAAGGACGGGCGCTGGTGGAACAAATACTGGGCCGGCTCGACGATGCCCAAGCCCAAGCCGTGCAACAACATCTCGTCCAGCGGGCGATCGTCCTCCCCGCCCTGTCCGTTCCGCTGCGTCAGCCGATGCCAATAACGTTTCAAATGGCGCACGCCGAGGCCGCCGACTTCCATGGACGAAACCGTCACCCGCATCTCCTTATCCGTTCGAGCGGGGCCGTTTATCCCCGCCGAGGCGCCAGCAAAATCGGCGCGTAGCGCCACAGGAAAAGCCCGTAGGACACCAGCCACAGAACCGCCGACAGGCCCATCAGCGCACCGCCCACCGGCGCGATCAGGCGGAGGGCCGCACCCAAGGTCAGCAGGCAGAAAGCCGCGGTCATGGCGGGGAAAGCCTGGAGCGGCCGGCCGGTATGGCCCAGCGCGACGCGGGCGGCCACGCCCAGGATCAATGTGCCGATAGCGCCGTAGGTGAGGGCGTGCAGGCCGCTATCCACCAGCCCCACCAACTGGCGCGACACGCCCCAGCCCAGCAGGCCGAAGCCCACGGGAATCCAGCCGTAGCCCACGTGCAGCACCCACAGCAGGGGCTCGCGCCGCGCCAGCCAACCCCGCCAGCGCAGCAAACGCCACGCGTGCAGCAGGGCGGCGGCAAGTCCGGCGAAGCCGACGATCCGCTGCGTCGGCCACAGGACGAAACCCGCGGCGAAAACGGCGCCGGCCGCCACCGCCGCCAAATCCAAGCGGTCGAAAGACGGCAGCTGCACGGCGATATCCGGCCGGTTGGCGCGCAGCCAGTTTTGCGTGAAGCTGGGAATGATGCGTCCGCCGACCAGGAAAATCATGCCCAACACCAGGAACAGCCCGGCGCGCAAGGCGGCCTGCATCACCCAGTCGCCGTCCGGCGCCGCGGCGAAAAAAGCGACCTCCGCCAGCAGAAACGCCGCCAATAACGGCGCGACCTTGTAATTGCGGGCGTTGCGAGCGGCAACCACCTCCCGCGCCATCAAGCCCAGCAACCCGGCCCAGAACAGTACGCTGGCGCCGCCCCACAGCCATAATCCGTCCGGCAGGAACGCCGCCAGCCGCGCCAACAGCCATACGGCGCACAACGCCATAAGCGCGCCTCCCGCTACCGGCGGCCGCGACGTCCAAGTGGCCACGGCGGTGAGCAAAAAGCCCGCGATGGCGCCGCCGGCAAAGCCGAACAGCATTTCATGGCCGTGGCGCACCGAAGCCGGCAGGGCTGACGGCCAATCCATGAACCCGCCCAAGTACAGACCCCAACCCATCACCGCCAGCACGGCATAGACCCCGACCAGCAGAAAAAAGGGACGAAAGGCGTAGCTGAACAAGAGCGACGAATGGATGGCGGGCAACTTCATAGCGATTCTCCTAATTCTTCCGCGCCACGGTCTCAATCAAATCCGCCGCCTTTTCCGGCAAGCTGTAAAGGTCTTCCGTCCGGCCGTAAGCGATCCCGTTGCCCCCCCAAGCCTTGAGCCGCTGCGGGTCGGACAGCATCTCGGCCAATTCCCGGTTGAGCGCCGCCTGCTCGAACGGCGACGGCACCACCCGCCCGGCATTGGCCTTGAGCACATGGAAAGCGTAACCGCATATATCCGTGGTCAGCACCGGCAGGCCCGCCACCATGGCCTCCAGCAGCACGGTGCCGGTGTTTTCGGTGTAAGCCGGATGCAGCAGCAGATCCGCCCCCAGCAAAAAGCGCGGCACGTCGTCGCGGGCGCCGCAGAACACCACCCGCTTAGCGATACCCAGGGCTTGCGCCTGGCGCTGGTACGGCGCTGCATCGTCGCCGCCCACCACGAACAGCCGCGTTTTGGCGAGCACATCCTGCGGCAGCGCCGCCATAGCCAGCAAAGCGCGATCCACGCCCTTGATGCGGAAAGCGGAGGCTATCATCAAGACGACCCGTTCGTCCGGCGCCACGCCCGTGTCCCAGCGCCAGTTCTTGCGCAAAACCGCCGCATTGGGCGGCGCGATACGGTCGCGGTTGATGGGCGGCGGCAGCAAGTGAAAACGCTCGGCCGGCGTGCCGTAAGCGGCGATGAAATGGTCGATCTGGCTGGGCGCGATCATCAGCACCTCCACCCCCGCCTTGGGGGCGAACACCGCCCGTTCGAAAGCGGCGAACTGCCGATGGCGCGGCGTCAAGCGATGCAACCAGCCTTTTTCCGCCAGCCGCGCGGCGTAGCAGGGATCGGCGGCGTAATACACGTCCAGCCCCGGCAGCTTGTTGAACCCCACCACCGCATCGAAGCGCTCGGTTTTGCGAGCCTGGCGCAGCGCCCGCAGCAAGGCCAGGTTTTTGCCGTAATAGCTCAAGGCGAAGCGCGGCTTCACCACGTGCACCTGGAAGCCGGACGGCACCGCACCTTCCCAGGCCAGGGTGTAGACGTGGATTTCATGGCCCCGGTCGCGGCACAACCCGGCGATGCGGATGAAATCCCGCTGCAGGCCGCCGTAGGGGAAGTATTTGAATAAAGCGAAGGCAAGTTTCATGGGCGTATTGTACCCCCCTCCCGGGAATGCGGGCATCCCGCGCCCCCTCGAAACCGCCGCCGGTTTCCCCCCGTTGCGGCCATGCCGTAGAATGCCGCCCATGACACCTTTATTAACCATTGCCGACTTGCGCCGCGCCGGACGGGACTTGGCTGCGCCGTTCCGTTTCGCTTTGGAGGCGGTGACCTTGCCGCAGGAAATGGAAATCCTGGAAATCCACCGGTTGCTGCCGGGCAAGCGGCTGACCGCCAAGGCGCGCTGGTGCGGCTTGACGGTGCTGGTGAAGCTGTTCTTCGACCGCTCCGGCTACCAGCGCCATTGGCACAGGGAGGCAGCCGGCCTAGCGGCGATGCTGCAAGGGGGCGTCGCCACGCCGCGCATCCTCGGCCAGGCGGAAAACCGCTCGCAGCGGGCCGCCGTGGTCGTTACCGAATACCTGGCCGAGGCGCGCACCCTGGCGGACCTGCCGGACGACTCGCCCGAACGCGCTGCGGCCATGGCCGCCAGCCTGGCGCTGTTGGCGCAGATGCACGCCGCGGGCTTGGAGCAGCGCGATATCCATCCGGGCAATTTCCTATGGACCGGCGGCGGCGTCCACGCGGTGGACGGCGACAGCGTCCTGACGCATCCGGCCCCGCTGGCGGCTGCGCCGGCCCTGGAAAATCTCGCCCTGTTCCTGGCCCAGTTCACCCCGTCCCAAACGGAAGCGCTGACGCCGCTGGAACACTACGCGCCGGCGCCGGCCATCGACGCCGCCGCCCTCGATCTCGCCGTGCGGCGCCACCGCGACAACCGCTGGCGCGACTATGCCGGAAAACTGCTGCGCAACTGCACGGAAATCCGCTGCCTGGAGCGCTGGAACGGCTTTCAGGCCCTGCGCCGCGACTGCGACGACGAGCCCCTGCGCGGGTTGCTGGCCGACCCCGACCGCTATATCGCCGAGGCCGAACTGCTGAAGGACGGCAATTCCTCCACCGTGGCCCTGGTGCGCCTGCCCGGCCGCAACGTGGTGGTGAAGCGCTACAACATCAAAAACTGGCGCCATCGCCTGTCGCGCTGCTGGCGGCCCAGCCGGGCGCGGCATTCCTGGATCAACGCCCATCGCCTGCGCTTCCTCGGCATCGCCACGCCCCAACCCATCGCCTTCCTGGAACGGCGCTTCGGCCCCTGGCGCGGCACGGCCTATTACGTGGCGGAACACGTGTCCGGCGATCCGCTCGGCGCCAAGCTGACCCACAAGGCCCAGCCGAAGATCGCCGAACCGGTGGCACGGCTCATCGGCCAGTTGTTCCGCGCCCAGCTGCTGCACGGCGACATGAAGGCCAGCAACATCCTTTGCCACCACGGCCGGCCCTATGTGCTGGACCTGGACGCCATGACCTGGATCGCCAACCAGGACCGCTTCCTGCGCGCCTATGGCAACGACCGACAGCGCTTTCTCGCCAACTGGCCGGACAACAGCCCCGTGCGCCAGTGGTTCGACGCCAATTTGCCGCGGGCGGAACAGCCGTGAGCGCGCCGCTCGTCAGCATCGTCATCCCCGCCTACAACTACGCCGCCACGCTGGAGCGGGCGGCCGCATCCGCCATGGCGCAACCGGGCGAGGACTTCGACCTGTGGATCGTGGACGACGGCTCCAGCGACGACACGCCGCAAGTGGGCGCCGCCCTGGAGCAGCGCTGGCCCGGCCGCTGCCATTACCGGCGCCAGGACAACGCCGGGCCGGCGGCGGCCCGCAACCACGGACTGCGGCTGAGCGAAGGCCGCTACCTGCTGTTTTTCGACGCGGACGACGAACTGCTGCCCGACGCCCTGGAAACATTCCGCAGCGCCGTGCGGCAGCACCCCGCAGCCGGCGTGATCCTGGCCGAGCACGAATCGGTGGAAGAGAACGGCAAGACCAAGCAGCACCGGCAAAAGCCCTTGCCGGCAACGGCGCGACAGCGGCTGCGGGCCTATCTGCTGGATAAATCCCTCACCGTCAGCCACGGCTCCGTGCTGCTGCGCCGCGACGTGTTCGCCGCCTACCGTTACCCGGAACGCTTCCGCGCCGCCGAAGATCTGCCGGTGTTCGCCCACGCCCTGGTCAATTTCGACTGCGCCCTGGCGCAACGGCCCACCGCCCGCGTCCACAAGCACGCCGGCAGCCTGCGCGGCAACGCCGAGGCGGCCGCCGCCGGCAGCCTGGAGCTGGTCGAGGAAATCTTCGACCCCAAGCGCATGCCGGCCTGGGCCATGGAGTTGAAGCCGGCCTACACGGCGCGGCGGCATTTGTCCCTGTTCCGCACCCTGCTGCGGGCGCGCCGCCCCAGCGAAGCCCTGCCCCATTACCTGGCGGCGCTGCGGCTGACGCCTTTCGCCGCCCTGCGCCCCGGCTACATCGCCAAGGCGCTGCGCGCCCTGGGATATTGTCTGGCCCGGTGCCGGCGGACCTAGCCGGCGTGCCCGAACCGACAACTGGCCGAAAAAACTCGGCGGAGATTTAACGATGACGTACCCTCTCATGAGCGTGGCCATCCCGGCCTACAACCATTCGGCCTTCATCGAGGCGTGCCTGGCCTCGGTGTGCGCGCAGACCTATCCCGAGCTGGAGCTGGTGCTGATCGACGACGGCTCCCGCGACGACACCTTCGCCAAAGCGGAAGCCTTTCTCGCCCGGCACCCGGACCGTTTCCGCCGGGTGGTGCTCAAGCGCCAGGAAAACCAGGGCGTCAGCGCCACCTCCAACGCCTGCATCGAGGCTTGCCAAGGAGAATGGGTGCATTTGCTCGGCTCCGACGACATCCTTTATCCCGACAAGGCGATGACCATCCACCAGGCCATCGCCAGCTGGAACTGTCCGGAACTGGCCCTGGTGCACGCCGACGTGGACTATGTGGACGAAACCGGGCGGACGGTGACCCGCAAGCGGCAGCCCGCCCGCCCCGCGCCCGGCCCGGATTTCCATGCCTACCGCTGGCTGTTCGCCGGCAAGCATTACGTGTTCAACCCCACCATCACCCTGCGGCGCGACGCCATCCTGGCGGTCGGCGGCTTCGACAAAACCCTGCCCCTGGAAGACCTGGATTGCTGGCTGCGGCTGTCCACCCGCTACGCCGTCGCCCGCGTGCCGGAGGTGCTGGCCGGCTACCGCAAGCATCCGGGCAACGCCTCGCGCAAGCGGCTGAAAATGCTGGGGGCGCAATTCCAGACCTACGCCAAGTTCCTGTCCCGGCATCCGGGCCTGATCGAAGCCGGCGACCTGCGCCGGCATTTCCGCCAGAACCTGCGGCGGGTTTGGCGGCGCATGAAGACGCACCGGCCGGCGTTATTACCCAAAGTGGCGTGGGACGCGTTATGCTCCTGGGGGCGCACCCCGGCGGCGCAGGACTATGCTTACTACGCGGAAAAACTAAAGGAAGGCCAGGGCGGCCAATAAAGCCGCCGGCCACAACATCGCGCCAACCAAATACAATCGCCCCATGCCACGCCCTCTCCCACCTACCGAGACAACCGTTGCCGCGACGACGTGGCGGAACTGGCTGTGCTTCGCCTTCATCGCCAGCTTGGCCCTGTCCGTCTACAAGGTGTACCGGCCCAGCACCATCAACAACGATGGCCTGCTGTACCTCAGCACCGCGCAAACGTTCATAGAGCAGGGCTTCAAGGCGGCTTTCGCCCAGTTCAACTGGCCGGCGTTCCCCATGCTGATCGGCTTGACGCACCAGGCTTTCGGCATCAGTTACGAACACGCCGCCTACGGCATCAACGCCCTGTTGCTGGCGCTGCTGAGCGTCGGTTTCATGCTGCTGTACCGGGAAGTCACCGCCGGCCAAGGCCGACCGTGGGTGGCCGCGGCGGTGATTCTGGCATCGCCGCAGCTTACCGACTACCGCAGCTTCATCGTCCGCGACATCGGCTATTGGGCGCTGGGATTATGGGCGGTGCTGTGCTTCACGCGCTACTGCCGCCGGCACCGCTGGAGCGACGCGCTGGCTTGGCAGGCCTGCATCGCCGCAGCCATCGCCTTCCGCATCGAAGGCGCCGCTCTCGCCGCCTTGCTGCCGATTTATTGCCTGCTGCAGGGCGAACGGCGCGGCACAGCCTGGCTCAAGGCCAACAGCCTGTTTCTCCTGGGGGCGGCGATTCTGGCGGCCCTGCTGGCGACCGGCGCCATGCCCGCGCCCACCAATGCCCGTCTGGAACAGTTGCAGCACTTTTTGTCGCTGCCGCGCATCAGCGCCGAATTCGCCGCCAAAGCGGAAGTCATTGCCCGCCACGCCCAGACGTTTTACGCGCCGCAGGACATAGGGCCGCTGTTGGCCGGCGGCGTATTCAGCCTGCTGCTGTACAAAATCGCCTCCTGCCTGGGGTTGGCCTACGCTTCGCTGTTGTTATGGGCGTTATGGCGCGAACGCGTCCAACTGTTCCGGCAACCGGCGGTGATTTGGTACGCCGCCGCGATCACCGCCATTCCGCTGCTGGCGTTCGCCGTAAGCGACCTGTTTATATCCGGCCGCTACATGGGGCTGCTCGTTGTGCTGCTGAGCCTGCCGGCGGCCCAGTCGGCGGAGTTCCTGCTGTTCGGCAACGGGCCGGTTCTGCTCCGCCCGCGCTGGGCCGCGGTCCTGGCGCTGGTGTTGGCCGTCATGTTGCTGGACGCGTTCATCAAGACCGGCCCCACCAAGCGTTACCTGCGAAAAGCCGGCGATTGGGCCCGCGACCACTTGCCCGCCACGATCAGCCTATGCAGCGACGATCCGTCCGTGCCTTACTATGCGGGCCACGGCCGTCCCGCCGGCGGCTGCTCCGCCTTGGAATCGCTGGAGCGGAACGAGGCGGGGCAATACGGCGCATTCATGGTCAAAATAGGCCGCAAAGACCAGGAAAAGCGCGACCGCCTGCAAGCCTTGCTGGACCGCCGCGGCGACTGGGCTATCGCGGCAAAGTTCTCCAACCAAGTGGGAGACGCGGTTTATATCGTCATGCCCGCCCCGCCCCGGCCCTGACCCGATTTATTCCATATGGGAATATCTTTAAAGCCTTTTATGCTTAAGCATAAAGACACAAGCTGCTAATCTTCTCAGCCGATTCCGAAGCGCGCTGTTCACCAAAGGCTACGCATTCGGCCGTTCCCTCCTGATTAAGCAGACACCATGGATACCGCATATATTGCGTCCGGCCTCGCGGTCGGTTTTCTCGTCGGCCTCACCGGCGTCGGCGGCGGCTCGCTGATGACCCCGTTGCTGGTATTTCTGTTCGGCTTCGCCCCCACCACCGCCGTGGGCACGGATTTGCTGTTCGCCGCCATCACCAAGACCGGCGGCACCTGGGTGCACCACAAAAACCACCGCTCGGTGGAATGGAAAGTGGTGGGTTTGCTGGGGGCCGGCAGCATCCCGGCAGCCGTCGCCGTCATTTACTTGCTGGAAAAATTCGGCGCGCAAAAGCAGATCGCCGCGCTGCTGACCCACACCCTGGGCGTGGCGCTGATCCTCACCGCCGTGGCTTTGCTGTTCCGCAACCGGCTCGTCAAGGCCAGCCTGGAAATCGACTCCCACGACAGCACAGGCCGCTTTGCCCACTGGACAGCGCCGGCCACCGTCTTCACCGGCCTGGTGCTGGGGGTGCTGGTGACGCTGTCCTCGGTGGGAGCCGGCGCGCTGGGCACGGTGGCCCTGCTGTTCCTCTATCCGCGCCTGCCCACGGTGAAAATCGTCGGCACCGACCTGGCCCACGCCATTCCCCTCACCGCCGTGGCCGGCGTGGGCCATTGGCATATGGGCAACGTCGACTTCCAACTGCTGGGCAGCCTGCTGTGCGGCTCCCTGCCGGGCATTTACCTGGGCAGCAAACTCAGCGCCCGCGTTCCCGAATACGTGCTGCGGCCTATCCTGGCATCGCTGCTGCTGCTGATCGGTATCAAATTCGTTTTATAGCCCCCCGGCGGGCGGCGCGCGGCGCTTGTTCGGCGAAAGCCGCCGCCGCGCCTATAATTTGGCACTTTCCCGCCAAAGCCGACGCCATCCGCCATGCCGCAACTCCCGCCGCCCCTCTCAGAAAAAGTCGCCCGCCTGCTGGCCGACTTCCGCGAACGCGCCGACGCAACCAAGCTGCCCCTGCTGGACGCCCCAACCCTGGCCGAATCCCTGCCCCGCGTCTGGGCGGTGAGCGGCTTCGTCGCGGAAAGCTGCTTGCGCGACCCGGCGCTGCTGTTCGGCCTACTGGAGTCGGACGACTTGCTGGCCGACTCCGGCGCCGCCTATTACGGCCAGCGCCTGGCGGAAAGCCTGCCGGCCGTGGAAGACGAAACCGAGCTGCACCGTGTGCTGCGCCGCTTCCGCCGCCGGGAGATGGTGCGCATCGCCTGGCGCGACCTGGCCGGCTGGGCCGAGCTGGACGAAACCCTGGCGGACTTGTCCATGCTGGCCGAATGCTGCTTGCGCGCGGCGCTGGAATTCCTCTACGGCGCCGCCTGCACCCGCTGGGGCACGCCCACCGACAACCGCGGCCGGCCGCAAAACCTGGTGGTGCTGGGCATGGGCAAGCTGGGCGGCGGCGAGCTGAATTTTTCCTCCGACATCGACCTGATTTTTGCCTACCCCGAAGCCGGCGAGCTGCCGGACAAACGCGGCACCAGCTATCAGGAATTCTTCACCAAGCTGGCGCAAAGCCTGGTGAAGGCCCTGGACACGAACACCGAGGACGGCTTCGTGTTCCGCGTCGATACCCGGTTAAGGCCGTTCGGCGACAGCGGCCCGCTGGTGATGAATTTCGACGCCATGGAGGCTTATTACCAGGGCCAGGCGCGGGAATGGGAGCGCTACGCCATGATTAAGGCGCGGCCGGTGGCGGGCGACCTGGACGCCGGCGCCGAACTGGAGGCCATGCTCAAGCCCTTCATTTACCGGCGCTACCTGGATTACCGCGCGTTCGGCGAGCTGCGCGAGCTGAAGGCGAAGATCGCCCAGGAATTGCTGCGCAAGGACCGCACCGACAGCGTCAAGCTGGGCAAGGGCGGCATCCGCGAAATCGAGTTCATCGGCCAGGCCTTCCAGCTGCTGCGCGGCGGACGGGACAAAGCCTTGCAGGACCGCCGCATCCGCGTGGTGCTGGACGCCCTGGCGGAACGGGAATACCTGCCGGCGGAGGAAATCGCCAAGCTGCAAGCGGCCTACCGCTACCTGCGCCTGACGGAAAACCACATCCAGCAGTTGGCCGACCAGCAAACCCACGACCTGCCCAAGGACGACGAATCGCGCCTGCGCGTGGCTTACTCCATGGGCCACAGCGACTGGAACAGCTTCAAGACGGAACTCGACGAAATATTCGAGCAAGTGCACGCCTTGTTCGAACAAGTCATCGCCCCGGCGCGGGACGAGTCCGGCCAGGGCGAAGCGCGCCAAGTGTGGAGCGGCGGCGGCGACGAGGAAAGCAAAGCCGCCCTCCTGGCGGGCTTGGGCTATCCCGCGCCCCAGGAAGTCCTGGCGCTGCTGGCGGCTTTCCGCTCCGGCAGCGCGGTGGCGCGGCTCACCGCCCGCGGCGTGGCGGAACTGGACCGGCTCATGCCGCCCTTACTGCAAACGGTGGCCTCGGCGCGGGCGCCGGAAACCACGCTCAAACGCATTCTCGGCCTGCTGGAAGCGGTCGCCAAGCGCAACGTCTATTACACCCTGCTGGCGGACAATGCCGCGGTGCTGGCCCAGCTGGTGAAACTGACCGACGCCAGCCCCTGGATCGCCGCCTTGCTGGCCCAGCACCCCATCCTGCTGGACAGCCTGCTGGACGCGCGCCAGCTTTACGCGCCGCAAAAAAAAGGCGATTTGCGCAAAGAACTGGCGCGGCAACTGGCGTCGGTGGACGCCGACGACCCGGAAGACTGGATGAACCGCCTGCGCCAGTTCAAGCAGGCCCAGGTGCTGCGAGTCGCGGCGGCCGACATCATGGAGGCCATCCCGCTGATGGTGGTGAGCGACTACCTCACCGACATCGCCGAGGTGCTCATCGAGGCAGCGTTGCAAGACGCTTGGCGCCATACCGTCGCCAAGCACGGCGTGCCGCCGGGCTGCCGGCCCGAAGCGGTGGAAGGCTTCGCGGTGATCGCCTACGGCAAGCTGGGCGGCATCGAGCTAAGCTACAGCTCGGACCTGGATCTCGTGTTCCTGTTCGACGCCGAGCGGCCCGAAGCCGCCACCGACGGCCCGCGCCCGGTGACGGTGAACCAGTTCTACGCCCGCATCGTGCAGCGCATGATCCACATCCTCACCGCCAATATGCTGGCCGGCGTGCTGTACGAAGTGGACATGCGGCTGCGCCCTTCCGGCAACTCGGGCCTGTTGGTGACCAGCCTGACGGCCTTCGAGGCCTACCAGCGAGACAGCGCCTGGACCTGGGAACAACAGGCGCTGGTGCGGGCCCGCTGCGTGGCCGGCGACGCGGCGCTGGGTGAAAAATACCGGGCGGCGCGGGCCAAATCCTTGAGCCGCGAGCGCGACCGGGCGGCGTTGCAAAAAGAAGTGCGGGAAATGCGCGAAAAAATGCGCGACAACCTGGACAGCAAGGACCCGGCCGTGTTCGACCTGAAGCAGGGCTTCGGCGGTATTGCCGACATAGAGTTTATTGTACAATTCGGCACTCTCGCCCACGCCGCGCAACACCCCGCCCTGTTGGAATGGACCGACAACGTGCGTTTGTTGGAACGGCTGAGCGACGCCGGTTTCCTGTCGCGGGACGAGGCCGAATTCTTGAAACAGGCGTATGTCGGCTTCCGCGCCCAGGTTCATCGCGCGGCCCTGCAGGAGCAGGAGGCCAGGATTCCGGCCGCAGCGGCCGCCGAAACCAGAGCCCGCGTGCAAGCCATCTGGCGCAAGCTGATGGAAAGCTGATTACGCACATTATTCCCATCAATCACACTATTTCCGGGAGAACGCATCATGCTGATGGAGGACAGAGACGGGTACATTTGGCTGGACGGCGAATGGCTGCCGTGGCGCGACGCCAAAGTCCACGTACTGACCCACACCCTGCACTACGGCTGCGGCTTTTTCGAAGGCCTGCGCGCCTACAAGACCGAGCAGGGCGTAGCCATCTTCCGCCTGCGCGACCACACCGACCGCCTGTACCGCTCGGCCAAAGTCCTGCAAATGGAAATTCCCTACGACAAGGACACCCTGAACCAGGTGCAGCGCGAAGCCGTCTCCCGCAACGAACTGGAAGGCGCCTACATCCGCCCCATGTGCTTCCTCGGTTCGGAAGGCATGGGCCTGCACGCCCATAACCTGCATGTGCACGTGATGGTCGCCGCCTGGCGCTGGGGCACGTATCTGGGCCAGGAAGCCATGCACAAGGGCATCCGCGTGCACACCTCTTCCTACACCCGCAATCATGTCAACAGCCTGATGCTGAAGGCCAAGGCCAACGGCAACTACCTGAACTCCATCCTGGCCGTGCGGGAAGCCGCCGCCAACGGCTACGACGAAGCCCTGATGCTGGATCACGAAGGCTATGTGGCGGAAGGCAGCGCGGAAAACTTCTTCCTGGTGCGCAACGGCAAGATCTACACGCCGGACCTAACCTCGGCGCTGGAAGGCATCACCCGCGAAACCGTCATCACCATCGCCCGCGAACAGGGCCTGGAAGTGATCGAAAAGCGCATCACCCGCGACGAAGTGTACGTGGCTGACGAGGCCTTCTTCACCGGCACCGCGGCGGAAGTGACCCCCATCGCCGAACTGGACCGCCGCACCATCGGCAACGGCGAGCGCGGCCCCATCACCGCCAAGCTGCAATCGCTGTACTTCGACTATGTGCACGGCCGCCGCAACGACAAACCGGAGTGGTTGGATCACGTTTGAACTGAACCATCGCGAAAGGGGCAAGGATGCCATGAAGGTCAAAGAATTGATTGCCTGGATCGAGTCGGACGGTTGGACACAAGTTCGCCAAAAAGGCAGCCATCGGCAGTACCACCATCCGGCCAAGTCGGGAACGGTGACCGTATCGGGCAAGCCCAGTGTCGATGTGCCGCCGGACACACTGAACAGTGTGTTGAAACAGGCCGGTTTAAAGCCGTGAAGGAGATGCCATGCGCTATCTAGTTGTGCTTGAGGAAGGCCCGGCCAGTTTCGGCGCCTACGTGCCGGACCTGCCTGGCTGCGTCGCCGCAGGCGAATCGCGGGAGGAAGTATTGGCGCTGATCCGAGAAGCCATCGAATTCCACATCGAAGGCCTCAAAGAAGAGGGCCGCATGCTGCCTCAGCCTCATTCGTCCAGCGCATTCGTCGAAATCGCGGCCTGAAGCTCGATATTGCAACAATGCCTCCCGCCCCCCGCATCCTCATCGTCGGCCCCTCCTGGGTCGGCGACATGGTGATGGCGCAAAGCTTATTTCTAGCCCTCAAGCAGCGCCATCCCCACTGCGCCATCGACGTACTGGCGCCCGCCTGGACCTTGCCGCTGCTGCAGCGCATGCCGGAAGTGGCGCGGGGCGTCGCCATGCCCCTGGGCCACGGCCAATTCGGCTTCGGCGCGCGCCGCCAGCTGGGCTTGGAGCTGCGCGGCCGCTACGACTGGGCCATCGTGCTGCCCAACTCGTGGAAATCGGCGCTGACGCCGTTTTTCGCCAAAATCCCCAAGCGCACCGGCTATGTGGGCGAACTGCGCTACGGCTTGCTCAACGACGCCCGCAAGCTGGACAAAGCCAAGCTGCCCAAGACCGTGCAGCGCTTCGTGGCGCTGGGCTTGGAACCCGACGCGGCGCTGCCGCCGGAATGCCCGGTGCCGCGCTTGCGCGTGCCGGCCGAGGGCGTGGCGGCAGTGCGGGCCAAATTCAACGTCCCTCTCCCTGGGGGAGAGGGGACTGAAAAGGTATTGGCGCTTTGCCCCGGCGCCGAATACGGCCCGGCCAAGCGCTGGCCGGCGGCTTATTTCGCCAAGCTGGCGCGGAACAAGATGGCGCAGGGTTGGAGCGTGTGGCTGTTCGGCTCCGGCAAGGACCAGGCCGTGGCGGAAGAAATCGCCGCCGCCGCGCCCGGCTGCGTCGGCTTCGCCGGCCGCACCGACCTGGCCGAGGCGGTGGACCTGCTGTCCCTGGCCGACGCCGCGGTGAGCAACGATTCCGGCCTGATGCACGTGGCCGCCGCCCTGGAAAAGCCCTTGGTGGCGATCTACGGCTCCTCCGATCCCGGCTTCACCCCACCCCTGAACGCGCAGGCGCGCATCGTCCGCCTCGGGCTGGAATGCTCGCCCTGCTTCAAGCGCGACTGTCCCCTGGGCCATACCCGCTGCCTGACCGACATCAGCCCGGAGCAAGTCTCGGCGCAGCTGGACGCCCTGCTGCCGCCCGCGCCCTGACGGCGTCCCGTCAGGCGATAGCCACTTCCAGCAAGGCCACGTCGTCGTCGAAATCCACCTCCGGCGGCAGCAACGCGTGCATGATCTCCACCACTTGCGGCAGAGGCCGGCCGGACTCCAGCACGGCGACGAACTCCTCCAAAGTCACCAGGCTGCCATCGGGGCGATGGATTTCGTAGATGCCGTCGCTGTAGAGATACAAGCGGGCGTCGGGCGGCACCGTCGCGCTGGCGGTTTCGAACGGCATGCCGGGCATGGCGCCGATGGGCATGGCGCGGCAGCGCAACAGGGTGGTCTGGCCGCCGGCCACCAGCACGGCGGGCGGATGGCCGGCGCTGCCGTAGGTCAAGGTGCGGCTGGGGCGGTGCAGCACGCCGTACCAGAGGGTGAAGTACAGGTTGTTGTGCTTCTCCATGGCGAAGGTTTCGTTCAGCGCCCCCATCACCGAAGCCGGATCGCGGAACTCCGCCCCCGGCAAGGCGCGCCCCAGCAGCGCGTTCATGGCGCTCACCGACAGCAGCGCCGAGCCGACGCCGTGGTTGCACACGTCCAGCAGGAACACGGCGAAATGGTCGGCGTCGATGTCGAAATAGCCGAACGCATCGCCGCCCAGGGAGCTACAAGGAAAAAACTCCCAGGCGGTGCGCAAACCGCCCGCGTCCACCGGCGGCGGCAGCAGCGAGCGCACGTAGGCGGCGGCTTCCGCCAACTCGGCGGCCAGGGCCTGCTGGCTGCGCTGCAAGGCGGCATAGGCGGCGTCGCGCTGGCGGTGGGCGATGTAGGCGGCGGAGTGGTAGCGGATGCGGGCGATCAGCTCGATGCGGTCCGGCAACTTCACCAGATAATCGTTGGCACCCAGGGCGAAAGCTTCGGCCTTGGTCTGCGCCTCTTCCTTGCTGGACAGCACGATCATGGGCACCGCCGCCGTGGCGGGGTGGGCGCGGAACTGCTTCACCAGCGTCAGGCCGTCCACCTCCGGCATCACCAAATCCTGCAAAATCAGCGTCGGCTGCAAGCCGACGGCGGTTTCCACCGCATTCAGGGCGTCGGCGCTGTAGTGGAATTCGATGTCGGCCTGGTCCTGCAACATGCGTTTCACCGCTTCGCCGATGATGCGCTGGTCGTCGATCAGCAACACCACGATGCGGTGGTCGTTGGGGAGGGGGGCGGATGGCAATGTCATGGCTAACTCGCTTGCAGAGGCGGTGAATGGATGAATCCGATGCGTTCCAGCAGCCGGCCGGCGATGGCGGACAGGGGCAGCACTTCGCTGGCGGCGCCCAGCTCGGCCGCCGCCTTGGGCATGCCCCACACCACGCTGCTGGCCTGGTCCTGGGCGATGGTGAAAAAACCGGCCCGGCGCAGCGCGGCAAGCCCCGCCGCGCCGTCCCGCCCCATGCCGGTGAGCAGCACGCCGCAGCCTTCCAGCCCGGCGCCGGCCACGCTGTGGAAAAACACGTCCACCGACGGGCGGAACGCCAGGCCTTGCGGTTCCGGCGTGTAGCGCAGCCGCAGGTTCTCGTCCAGCACCAGATGCTCGTCGCCGGTGACCAGCCACACCTGGCCGGCGCGCAAGCGCTCGCCGTCGACCAGGGGCGCCACTTTCAAGGCGGTGCGCTGCCCCAGCCAGGTGGCCAGGCCGCCGGCGAAATTGCTGTCCAAATGCTGCACCGCCACCACGGCGGCGGGAAACCCCGCCGGCAGGCCGCCCAGCAATTCCGCCAGGGCGTTGGGTCCGCCGGTGGAAGCGCCGATCACCACCACCGGCGGCGGCCGCAGCCGTTCGAGGACGGCGGCGCTGGAAACACGCGGCTCGCTCGCCGCCGGAGCGGGCTTGGCCTGGGCGGTGAGGGTTTGCAGGGTGGCGATCTTGCGCAGCAACTCGCCGCCGCCGTCCAGCTTGCCGCCCGGCCCCAGCACCGGCGTGGCGACCGCGTCGAGGGCGCCGGCCCCCAAGGCTTCGTAAACCTTGGCGAAATTGCCCCGCACGCTGGCGGTCACCACCAGGATCGGGCAAGGCGATTCGGCCATGATGCGGCGCGTGGCCTCCACCCCGTCCATCACCGGCATGATCAAGTCCATCAGCACCAGATCCGGCCGCTGCGCCGCGCAAAGGCGCACCGCCTCCAGCCCGTCGGCGGCGGTCCAGCACACGTCCAGGCCGGACTCGGCCTGCAACACGCGGCGCTGGGCCTCCACCGCCAGTTTCAAATCGTTGACGATGGCGATTTTCACGCGCTATCCGCCGCCCCGATCAAGTCCCGCACCGCCTGGATCAGGCCGGCGTCCTGGAAACTGCTTTTGGTCAGGTAATAATCCGCCCCGGCCTCCAGGCCGCGCAGCCGGTCTTCCGGGCGGTCCTTGTAGGAAACGATGACCACCGGCAGCCCTTGCAGGCGCGGGTCCTGCTTGATGCGCCGCACCAGCTCGATGCCGTTCATGCGCGGCATGTCCACGTCGCTCAGCACCAGGTCGTAGCGCTGCAATTGCAGGGCGTTCCAGCCCTCCACGCCGTCCACCGCCACGTCCACTTCATAGCCGTCGTTTTCCAGCAGCTTGCGCTCCACTTCGCGCACGGTGAGGGAATCGTCCACCACCAGCACCCGCTTGCGGCGCTGAGGCGCCTCTTCCGCCTCGTCGGGCCGCCGCGCCATGGCGCGGCCGTCGTGCAGCGCCGCCGCCGAACGCAGCAAATCGTCCACGTCCAGGATCAACAGCGGCTCGCCCTGCTCGCTCAAGGCCATGGCGCCGAGGTTTGGCACTTTGCCCAGGCGGTCGTCCAAGGGGCGCACCACCAGCTCGCACTCGCCCAGCAGGCCGTCCACCGCCAGGGCGTAACGCTGCCAGCCGCCGGCGATGAACACCAGGGTCAGCTCTTCCGCCACGGGAACCGCGGACTCCCGCCCCAACAGGGCGGCGGCCGACACCACGGCGACGTTGTCGCCGTCCCAGCGGCAGTAATGATGGCCTTCCATGCTGCGCAATTCGCTGCAAGCCAAGCGCCCGGCCCGCTCGATGCGCGCCAGGGGCAAAGCGAAGACCTCGCCGGCGATGCGCGCCAGCAACACTCGCAGCACGGAACGGGTGACCGGCAGTTGCAGTTGGAAACGGGTGCCCTTGCCCGCCGCCGAGCTGACCCGCAAAGCGCCGCCGCAGGCGTGCACCATGGTCTGCACCACGTCCAGCCCCACGCCCCGACCGGAAATGTCGCTCACCTGGTCGCGGGTGCTGAAACCGGGCAGGAACAGGAAATCGTACAACTCCTCCGGACTGAGCCGCTGCGCCAGTTCGGCCTCGGCCAAGCCCCGCTCCACCACCCGTAGGCGTAGCCGCTCCAGGTCGATGCCGCGCCCGTCGTCGCTCACGGTGACGGTCAGGCGGCCGCTGCGGTGGTGAGCCTCCAGGCGCAACAGCGCCTCGGCCGGCTTGCCGGCGGCCAAGCGCTCCTCCGGCGTTTCGATGCCGTGATCCAGGGCGTTGCGCAGCAGATGGTTAAGAGGCGCTTCCAGCCTTTCCAAAATGTCCCGGTCCACCCGCGTGGCGCGTCCGGCGATGTGCAACTGCACCTGCTTGCCCAACTGGCGCGCCAGGTCCCGCACCAGCCGGGGGAAGCCGGCCACCCCGTCGGCGAAAGGCCGCATGCGGCCGGCCAGCACGGTGCGGTACAGCCGTTCCGAGCGGTAAGTGCCGCGGCTGACGAAGTCGTCCAGCAGGCTGCTGTGCTCGTCCAGGGCGTGGCGCAATTCCAGCAGCAGCGTTTGCGCGGATTCCGCCGCCGCCGGATCGGCCGGCGGGGCTTCGGCGAGGACGCCGCTCAAGCGGCGTTGCAGGCGCTTCAGGTTCTGCACCGAGCGGGCGCAGGGCTCCAGCCGGTGGGTTTCCACCAGGGTTTCCGAGGCGTAGGCCACCAATTGGTCGAGAATGTCGGCGGTGATTTTGACCGAGCGCTCGTTGGCCGTGGGTTCTTCCGCCGGAGCGGCGATGCTCCCCTCTTCCGCCGGCGGGGAAGCGACGAGAGGGCTGGGAGCCGGTAGGGGAGAGGGTAAAGGCGACTCAAAGGCCACAGCTTTTGCATCCCCCTCACCCCGCCCCTCTCCCTGGGGGAGAGGGAGAGGCTCAGCCTCCACAGCCAACGCGCCGATGCGCCGCTCCCATTCCTGCGCCTCCGCCGCGTGCTGCTCCAGCCAGGCCAGCAATTCCCCATCGCCCACCTGGCTCATGCCCAACAGCCAATCCACCGCGCCCAGCAGCGCATCGACGCCGGCGGCGTCCAAACGCACCCGGCCGGCGCCGGCCGCCACCAGCACATCCTCCATAACGTGGGCGATCTGCACCGCCGCGTTCAAATCCAGCACCCGCGCCGCGCCTTTGATGGAGTGAGCGGCGCGCATGAGCGGTTCGATGGCCTGGGGCGTACAGCCTTGGCGCTCCAGGGACAGCAGCCCCTCCGTCAGGGCGGCGCTATGGGAAGCGACCTCCTCGCGGAACAGTTCCAGCAAAAATGCGTCGATGCCGCTCACCGCAACGCCTCCTGCAAGCGGTCCACCAGCCGTTCCACGTCCAACAGGCCGACCGGCTGGCCGCGCCATTCCAGCATGGCGGCGGTGCACACGCCGGGGGCTTTGGCCAGGTTATCCGGCGGATCCTGCAACGCGCTGCGCGGAAAGCGCACGATGCCCTGCACTTCGTCGGCGGGGAAAGTCCACAGGTGGTTGCGCGCCTGCATCACCAGCAGGCGCGGGAACGCCCGGCGGGAATCTTCGGCAGCGGATTGCCGGCGCAAATCCAGCAGGTGCTCCAAGGTGAAGCACAGCCGCAGCTCGCCGCCGTCGTTGATAAGGCCGAGGAAGTGCCGGTTGCTGCGGAACGGCACCGACCGCACCGGCACTGGCGCCAGGCTGGTGGCGAAGTGGGCGGCGGGCAGCGCCAGCCAGGCGTCGGCGATACGGAACAGCATCAGCCGCAGGGCGTCCGCGTCCAAGACGGGCTTGGGCTCCGCCAGCCGGGCGGTCCATTCCGCACGGTAATCCTCCGGCACAGGCCGATCCAGCAAGCGCCGTCCCGCCGCGTGGTAGACCGGGCAATTGCGGCAGTGGATGTGCTCGGCCAGATCCGGACAGCTGCGGTCGCCGTGGATGCCGATCCGTTTCCAGCAGGCTTCGTCGGCCAAGATCTGCGGTTCGGCGGCCATCAAGCGGCTCCCTGGCGGGCCAAGCGCTCGCGCAAGCGGGCGGCTTCGGCCTGGTTGCCCTGGCGTTCCAGCAACAAAGCCAGGTGGGCGAGGCTTTCGCCGTGGCCCGGATCCAAATAAAGCGCGCGGCGCCAATGGCCGGCGGCCTCGTCCTCTTGCCGGCGGGCGGCGCAGACCACGCCCAGCAGCGCATGCAAATCGGCGTTCAGGGGCGCGCGGGCGGCGTGCTCCAACAACAGCTGCCGGGCGTCGTCGTAAGAGCCCCGGTCGGCCAGGGCGCGGGCTTCCGCCAGCGGTTCGGCGACGGCCGCTGCCGCACGACCCGTCGCCGTTTCCACGCCGTCCTTGCGGAGGGGAGCGCCAGTATCCGGGGCCAAGGATGCCGCCGGTTTCCGCGCCAATTCAAGCCGCCTCGGCGCTTCCGCTGCACGGCGGGGCTCCTCCCGTCGGGCCGGCGGGACGCCGGCGCTGCCGCCATGCTGCCAGGCGAAAGCGTCCGCCGGACCGTGGCGGCGGAAGCCCGTGAGCTCGCGCGGCAGGGATTCCGCGTGGCCGAGAAACAGCAGGCCGCCGGGAACCAGCAATTCGGCGAAGCCGCCATAGAGGCCGCTGCGGGCGGCGGGCGTCAGGTAAATCAGCAGGTTGCGGCAGAACACCGCGTCGTAAGGCGCGTTGGCGCGCAGTAGATCGCGATCCAGGGCGTTGCCCAGACGGAACTCCACCATGGCCCGCAGCGGCTCGGCGACGTGGAAACTATCGGGCTCGCCCGGCTGGCAGTGGCCGGCCCAGTCGTCCAGGCTTTGGCCGCGCCAGCTGCGGCGGCGGTAAACGCCCCGCTTGGCGGCGTCGAGGGAACGCCGGCTCACGTCCAGCGCGTAGACCCGGGCATTGCCGCAATCCAGGCCGGCCTCCCGCATGCAGATGGCGATGGACCAGGCCTCCTCGCCGGTGGCGCAGGGCAGGCACAACACCCGCGCCGGCCGCCTAGCGCTGAATCGGCCGGACTTGGCCGCCAGGTATTCGCGCCACAGGGAAAACGCCGCGCCGTCGCGGAAAAACCAGGTTTCCGGCACCAGCAGCTCTTCCAGCAAGGCTTGCCGCTCGTCTTCGTCGGCCTGCCAATGGGCGGCGTAGAGCGCTTCGTCCACCAGGCGCAAAGCGCGCGACCGCGCGCGCACGGCGGTTCGCAGGGCGTGCGCGCCCAGGGCGGCGGCGTCCATGCCGACCTGGGTCTCCAGCCAGCGGCACAAATCGGCGTAGGGTAGCTCGCTCACGGCGCGGCGGCGCCGGCCAAGGCGCGCATTTCCGGCGTCAGCAGGGCTTGCCAGCGCACCAGACGGGTGACGCCGTCGTCATCCTCGAACAACACCGGCTCCAGCCAGCCCTCGTCCTGGCCGCCGGCCAAGGCCGGCAAAGCGACGCCGGCGGCGGCGCGGGTTTCCGTCACCCCTTCCGCCAGCAGCCCCAGCGCCGCCGCCTCGCCGTCGGCCGCCGGGCCGACCACGATGACGCGGCTGCTCATGGACGCGGCGCAAGGCTCGCCCAGGCGGGCCAGTTTGAGATCCAGCAGCGGCAGCCAGCGGCCCCGATAGCGGAACAAACCGACCACACCGGGAAACGCTTGTTCTACCGGACTCAGGCCGGGCAGCGGCGCCAGCTCCACCACCTGGGTGGCGGGCACGGCGTAACGCTGGGCGCCAAGGTGGAACAACAGCAGCAACATGGGCGGTTAAGGTTCAGCGGCCAGCCGTTTGACCAGGCGGGTTTGGTTGCGCCCGTCCCGATAGCTGTAGCAATGGGCATCCGCCAGCTTACGGATCAGATGGATGCCGAGTCCGCCGATGGGACGCTCGGTCAGCGCCAGGGACAGGTCCGGCTCCGCCGCGCTGAAGGGATCGAAGGCGTCGCCGTCGTCGCTGACCAGGATGTGCAAGGCGTCGGGCAGCAGCGCCAACTCCACGTCGACGGTGCCGGCGCGGCCGTCGGGATAGCCGTATTTGATGGTGTTGGTGACCAGTTCCTCCAGCACCAGGCTCACTTGCATGGACACGTCCGGCGGCACGCCGAACGTGTCGGCGAACTCGTCCACCGCGGCGGCCAACCGTTCGGTCTCGGCCATATCCAGGGCCAGCCGCAACCGCAGGCGAGGGCTGTCGGACGTATCGGCGGAGGCCGCGCCGGGCGAGGCTTGGTCGTCACAGTGCGCCATATGCATAGAGTCAGCCCTTCCTCGGTAAACGGCCGGTGCGATCCGGTTGTACTTCGTCACTCGCAGCAGGCACAATGACGCGGACCGGTATTGTTGACGATTTTATTGTACAGCCAAGCTCGGGAACGGATATAGCCATGTCGCAACCCTCCCCCAAGGACACCCTGCAACGCCTGCGCAAAGGCATCCAAGGCTTTCAGCAGCGTTACTACGCGGAACAGCCGGAAACCATGCGGCAGCTGGTGCAGCACGGCCAGCGCCCCGACACCCTGCTCATATCCTGCAGCGACTCGCGGGTGGACCCGGCCTTGCTCACCGACGCCAAGCCGGGCGAGCTGTTCGTGGTGCGCAACGTGGCCAACCTGGTGCCGCCCTACGCCCACGACGGACGCTACAACGGCATGGGCGCGGCCATCGAGTACGCCGTACGCGACCTCAACGTGCACAACATCATCGTGCTGGGCCACGCCCACTGCGGCGGCATCAAGGCGCTGCTCAACACGGTGGCGGGGCAAAAGCCGGCGCGGGAATTCATTTCCGACTGGGTATCCATGGCGGAGGACGCCTGCTGCCATTACGTCACCGACCACACCACCGGTCTCGATCCCGCGGCGGGCGGCATGCTCAGGGAAGTCTCGCTGGAATCCCTGCAACAGTATCCCTACCTGGTGGAACGCGCCGCCATCCAAGGGTCGCTGGACAACCTGCTCAGCTACCCCTGGCTGCAGGAACGGGTGGAAGCCGGCAACCTCAGCCTGCACGGCTGGTGGTTCGACCTGGAAACCGGCGACCTGTGGACCACCGACGACAGCGACCACCGGCAATTCCTGCCCGTGGTGGACTAACCCCTCCCGCCCCATGCGCAAGCCCGACAATATCCTCTACTGGACGGGGGATAAGCCGCCGCGCCAGATCGCCCTCATCCTGGCCCTGCAGCAAATGTCTTTTCTCGGCGTCTACCTGGTGGTGTCGCCTTGGTTCGGACGCATCCTGCATTTCGCGCCGGAACAATCCCTGCAGCTGATCTCGGCCACCCTGCTGGGCTCCGGCATCGGCGTCATGCTGCAAGCCGGCGGCCGCTGGGGCATCGGCTCGGGCTATTTCATCCCCTTGCAGGTCACCTCCTCCACTTTCGCCGCCCTGACCCTGGCCAAATCGGTGGGCGGCCCCGGCGCCATGTTCGGCCTGGTGAGTGCGCTGGGCCTGGCGCAACTGGCTTTCTCCCGCCTGTTCGTGCGCCTGCGGGCGGTGTTCACCGTGGAAGTGGCCGGCACCGCCGTGCTGCTGATCGGCCTGGGCCTGGGCTACAGCGGCATCAAGCTGGTGCTGGAAACCGACTCGGCGCAAGTGCCCACCCTGCACAACACCCTGGTGTGCGCCCTGACCTTGGGCACCATGGTGGTGTGCAACGTATGGTTTTCCGGCTACTTGCGGCTGTTCTCGGCTTTCCTGGGACTGTGCGCCGGCTTCGCCGCCAGCTGGTGGCTGGACATCGTGCCGCCCGAGCACTGGGAGCTGCTGCAACAAACGCCCCTGCTGCACCTGCCGCGCCCCATGCACATCGGCTGGCACTTCGACGCGGGCCTCATCCTGCCGGCGGTCATTACCGGCCTATTCCTCGCCTTGCACGGCTTCGGCGCGGTGGTGGCGGCGCAGCGCTTCAACGACGCCGATTGGAAGCGGCCGGACCTGGACCAGGTGGAACGGGGCATCCGCGCCGAAGGCCTGACCAACCTCATTTGCTCCTTACTGAACGGCCTGCCCATTACCTCCAGCGGCGGCGCCGTGGGCCTGGCGGCGGCCACCGGCTGCACCAGCCGCCACGTGGCCTACTGGCTGGGCGGCGTCATGATAACCCTGGCCTTTCTACCCAAAGCCATCGTGTTCTGGGATATCCTGCCGCAGCCGGTGGCCGGCTCCGCCATGATCTTCCTGGCCTGCTTCACCAGCCTGGCGGGCCTGCAGATGATCGCCTCGCGCCTGCTGGACAGCCGCAAAATCCTGGCGGTGGGCATCGGCTTGATCCTGGGGGTGAGCTACGAGCCGCTGAAAACCTTGCTGGAAAACGCCCCGCCCGGCCTGTTGAAAACGGTGCTGTTCTCCGGCGTCGGCCTGGGCGTCACGGCGGCGGTGCTGCTGTCGGCCCTGTTCCGCTTTCGCGACCATACCCGCGAGCGCCGCCGGCTGGACGCCAGGCACAGCTCCTTCGACGAAGTGATGGCGTTTCTGGAACAACAGGGCAAAAGCTGGGGCGCGCGGGCCGAAGTGGTGCGGCGGGCGGAATACGCCACCTGGCAGGCCTTCGAAATCCTGGCGGAACACGGCCTGGTGGACAACGCCGACGGGGAAAAGAACTGGATCGAGATCGAAACCATCTTCAACGAGTTCACGTTCAGCGTGGTGCTCCACTACACCGGCAGCACCGTGTCCCTGTCCATGCACCCTCCCAGCCACGACGAACTGCTGGCGGACGACGGCGCCGTGTTGCAAATGGCGGGCTATTTGCTGCACCGGCTGGCGGACCAGGTGCGCAGCCGCAACCAGGACCGGCGCTGCGAGTTGCGCCTGATTTTCAATGATTGAGAAAGCGCCTCCCCAAGGGGACCGTAAGCCCGCATAATGGCGGCATCAGAACGCTAGAGGAAAACCGACCATGCTCAACACCTCCACCCACAAACAAGGCGACATCCTGGTCGTCACCTTGGACGGCCGCATCGACGCCAGCAGCGCCAAGCCGTTGGAAGAGCAATTCCTGCAATGGATCGACGGCGGCGAGCATCGCCTGGTGATCGATTTTTCCGGCGTCAACTACATCAGCAGCGCCGGCTTGCGGGTGTTCCTGCTGGTGGCGAAACGGATCGGCGCGGCGGAGGGCTCGGTGAAGCTTTGCGCCTTGAACCCCACCTTGCGCGAGGTGTTCGACATCAGCGGCTTCAGCCGCTTGTTCGACATCGCCGCCACGGTGCAGGAAACCCTGTAAATGGATCGGCGGGCCCGGCTCCTGGCGCTGGCGGGCCGGCACGCCCTGCGGCGCGTGACGCAGCATCCCTATATCGCGGGCGCCGCGCTGCTGCTGGCGGCCGGCGCGGCGGGATGGTCGCTGTGGAACTCGGCCCAACAGCCGCCCATCAAACTGGGCATCGTCCACGCCCTCAGCGGCCCCATGGACATCAGCGAAAAGCCCATGGTGGACGCGGAGCTGTTGGCCGTGGAGGAAATCAACGCCGGCGGCGGCGTGCTGGGACAGCCCTTGGAGCCGGTGGTGGCCGACGGCGCTTCCGATCCCGCCACTTACGCCCGCCAGGTCGAAAAACTCATCACCCGCGACCAGGTCAGCGCCGTGATCGGCTGCTGGACCTCGGCCTGCCGCAAAACCGTCAAGCCGGTGGTGGAACGGCACAACCACTTGTTTATCTATCCCATGGCCTTCGAGGGCCTGGAAACCTCCCGCAACATCATCTACACCGGCGCCGCCCCCAGCCAGCAGATCATTCCCGCCGTCAAGTGGAGCTTCGACAACCTGGGCAAACGCTACGTGCTGGTGGGCTCGGACTACGTATGGCCCCACTCGGTCAACGCCATCATCCGCGACCAGCTGCAAGCCCTGGGCGGCGAAGCGGTCGGCGAAGTCTACCTGCCTTTCGGCACCCAGGACGCCTCGGAGGCCGTCGAGAAAATCCGCGAACTCAAACCGGACGCCGTCTTCAGCAGCATCGCCGGCGACACCAACCTGGCCTTCTACCGGGGCCTGCGGGAAGCCGGCCTGACCGCCAAGACCACGCCGGTGGTGTCGTTTTCCGTCAGCGAGGTGGAACTGCAGAAACTGTCGGCCGCCGACATGGTCGGGCACTATTCCGCCTGGAGCTATTTCCAGAGCATTCCCCGGCCGGAAAACGAAGCCTTCGTCCGGCGCTTCCGCGCCCGCTACGGCCAGAACCGCGTCGTCAGCGACGTGATGGAAACCGCCTATTTCAGCGTTTTATTGTGGGCGCGGGCGGTGGAGCAAGCGGGCAGCCCGGACTTGAGCCTGGTCAGCGAAACCATCCTGGGGCAAAGCATCAACGCCCCGGAGGGCATCGTCACCGTCGACCCGGCCACCCGCCACACCTGGCGCTCCTTCAACATGGGCCTGATCCGGGCCGACGGCCGCATCGAGATCGTCTGGTCCGCCGAACACCCCATCCGCCCCGTGCCTTTCCCCCGCTCGCGCACCGTCAAGCAGTGGCAGGATTTCCTGCAGGGGCTTTATACGGCCTGGCAACAGAGCTGGACCAACAACACGTCCTCCCGCAAACGCTGAAACGGGAGAAGGATTAGCCCATGCCGGCCGGCAAATTACTCCGCAGATACCACAACGCCAGCCTGGCGCAACGCATCGTCTTCTGGTTCCTGCTGATGGTGCTGGTGCCGACCCTGCTGCTGGCTTTCATCACCGACCGGCTGTCCAGCGCCTCCCTGCGCGAGAAAATCGACGAGCAGCTGATCACCCTGGTCGAAGCCAAGGCCAACCGCCTGGAAACCTACGCTTACGAGCGCACCCGCGCCGCCAGCGTGCTGGGGCGCGTGCGGCGCATCGCCAACGCCGCCATCGCCCTGCAGAACGTGGGCAAGGACACCCTGGACAAAAGCGAGCTGGAAAACGACATCCGCACGGTGGCCTATTACTTCATGGAGAACCTGGGCTTCACCAACTTCATTCTGCTGGCGCCCCAGGGCGACGTGTTGTTCCAGACGCAGGACCAGCTCCCCCTGGGCGGCAACCTGCTCAGCGGGCCGCAGCGGGACAGCGAGCTGGCCCAAGTGGTCAAACGCGCCATGACCCTGCTGGAACCGGACATTTCCAACTTCGCCATGTACCCCGGCATGGAGCAGCCCCTGGGCTTCGTCGCCGGCCCCATCGTCAGCGAAGCGGGGCGCCTGGTGGGATTGCTGGTCTTGCAATTGAACACCCAGGAAGTGTTCGAAACCTTCAACGACTACACTGGCCTGGGCCGCACCGGCTTCACCGTGGCGGCCGCCCTGGACGGCGACGAGGTGCGCATCGTCGCCCCCCTGCGCCATCACCCGGACGCCGCCTTCAACCTCTCGGTGCGGCTGGGCGACCGCAACGGCGAAATCATCCAAAAAGCGGTGCTCGGCGAACAGGGCGTCGGCGAAATGCGCAATATCGACGGCGTTCCGGGCTTCGCCGCCTGGACCTACGCGCCTTCGTTCCGCTGGGGCATCGGCGTGCAGGTCGGCCTGGACGAAGCCATGGAACTCATCGCCCAGCAGCGCCACGCCATGCTGATCCTGCTGGCCTCCATCCTGATTCCCGCCGCCCTCATCGCCCTGTTCGTCGCCCGCTCCATTTCCCGCCCCATCACCCAGGCGGTACACGCGGCGGAACAGGTGGCGGCAGGCGATTTGAGCATCCGCCTGGACAGCCACGGCGACGACGAAACCGGCAAGCTGTTGCAGGCCTTGGGACGCATGGTGGACTACCTCAACTCCCTGGTGGGCCAAGTGCAGCGCTCCACCATCGAGCTGATCTCCATCACCAACACCCTGGCCGCCATGACCCGCGCCCAAGGCGACGAAGCCACTAGCCTGGGCGCCACCACCAGCGAAATCGCCGCCGCCGCCAAGGAGATCTCCGCCACCTCGGAAGAATTGGTCAACACCATGACCGACGCCACCGAAGGGGCCGCCACCACCACGGTGCTGGCCACCAACGGCCAGGTGGGCTTGAACGAAATGGAACAGGCCATGCGCCACTTGGCCGAGGCCACCCACTCCATCTCCGGCAAGCTGGGCGCCATCAGCGACAAGGCCAACAACATCAACAGCGTCACCACCACCATCGCCAAAATCGCCGACCAGACCAACCTGCTGTCGCTGAACGCCTCCATCGAAGCGGAAAAGGCCGGCGAATACGGCCTGGGCTTCGCCGTGCTGGCGCGGGAAATCCGCCGTCTGGCCGATCAGACCGCCGTGGCCACCCTGGACATCGAGCAGATGGTGAAGGAAATGCAGGGCGCGGTGGCGGGCGGCGTCATGGAAATGGACAAATTCTCGGAACAGATGCGCGCCGGCGTGGCGGAGACCAACCGCATCAGCCGCCAGTTCGTGGAAATCATCGACCAGGTGCAGGATCTGACGCCGCGCTTCGAGGCGGTGCACGAAGGCATGCGCTCCCAATCGGCCGGCGCGCGGCAAATCAGCGATGCCATGGTGTCCCTGGCCGACAGCGCCCGCGCCTCCATCCACGCCCTGGAAGAAACCAACGGCGCCACCCAACGGCTGGAAGCCGCCATCGGCGACCTGCGCCGGGAAATCTCGATCTTCAAGCTCAGCTGACGCTTTTCAGCCGGCCCGCGCCGGCCAAGGCGGCCAGCCCCGTCAGCAGCAGCGCGCAGGCCAGCGGCCACTCGCTGCCCGGATCCATGGCGCCGACGACCGCCGAACCCGCCGCGCTGGCGCCGATTTGCAGGAATCCCAGCAGCGACGAAGCGGCGCCGGCGCGATCCCCCGCATCGGCCAGGGCATGGGCGGTGGCGAGGGGCAAGATCCAACCGAACGCCACCCCGTACAGGGCCAACCCGCCCATCGCCGCCCAAACGCAACCGGCCGACGACAACGCGCAGTCCACCCAGATCAAACCGGCCAACAAGGACAACTCCGCCGCCAACCGGACGACGACGGGGTCCCCCAAGCGGCGCTTCAGCCGGGCCGCGGTCAGGCTACCGACGGCAGTGGCCAGCGCGACGCCGGCGAAACTGTAGCCGAAGTCGATGCTGGACAGGCCGTAGCGCTCCATGAAAACCAACGGCGTGCCGACGTAGACGGCGCCGAATACGAAAAAGTACAAGATCAAGCCGCCGGCGCCGGCGCGAAAGCTGGCGGCGGCCAGCACGGCGCGAAACGCGGCGAACGGCAATAGCCCCGGCCGCCGGCCGGCGGGCACCGCGCGCGTTTCCTCCAACAGCAACAGGCCCAGCCCGCACCAGGCCAGGCCGGCGGCACCCAAGCCGTAGAAGCCGTAGCGCCAATCGGCGTGGGCGGCCACGTAGCCGCCGATGATCGGCCCCAGCACCGAAGACACGACCATCAACAGGCTCAATAGCCCGAGCAGCCGGGTCAGGGGGACGCCGTTCAGCCGGTCGCGCGCCATGGCGCGGGCGATCACCGGCGTGCCCGCCGCTCCGGCGGCCTGGGCCGCCCGCGCCAGCAGCAGCGCCGTGAAGGTCGCGGCGGCGGCCACTGCGACGCTCGCCAGCGCCAGCAGCAGCAACCCGGCCAACAAGGGCAAACGGCGACCGTAACGGTCCGACAGGGGGCCGGCCACCAGGCTGCCCACGGCGAACAACGTGAAATAAACGGTGATGGCGAGGCCGGACTGCGGAAACGGTACGTGAAAATCCTCGGCCAGCCTGGGCAGGGCCGGCAGCAGCAGGCTGTTGCCCAGCTGGCCCAAGGCGATGGCGGCGCCGTTCCAAGCCAGCCAAGCGCCGTCCTCCGGCCCGCGCGGCTTCATGACTCGTTAGGGTCCAGCCGCTGCACGTAATCCAGCATGGCCCGCCCTTCGCGGCCGGCGATGCGGATTTTGTCGTAGTCGATCACGTGGCCATTGAGCCAATGCAGCAACAGCGCGTCGCCCTGCAAAGTGCCCCCGGGAAGCATGCCGGTGACGAACCAACCCAGGCCCTCCAGCGTTCGCACCGCCCACGGGGCGGCGGGGTCGGCGAGGTTGAGGAACAGCTGCCCCACTTGGATTTTGGCGCGCTTGAAGCGGCGCATGGCGGCGCGGACATCGTCGCCGAACTGGGCGCCGGCGTGCAGCACGACGATACGGCCGCTGCCAATGTCGCTACGCACCGTGACCGACATTTCGCTATCGCTCCCGGCGGGCTCGCCGCCGGCCGCCGCCACGAACGGCAGGCCGATGCGCCGCATGATGCCGGTCAGGAATTCGGCATGGCGCCCGGGCAAATACAGCGTCGGCGTCGGCCGCTCCGCGCCTTTCATCACCATGTACAAAATGCTGCCGCGCTCGCCGGCCTTGTTGGTTTTGATCTTGTCGAAAACCACCTCGGCCGGCTGCGCGGCCAGCATCAGCCCGCTTTCCACCCAGCCGGCGCGCCGGGCGGCTTTTTGCGATGCCACGTGGGCGGTCACCGCCCCGGCGAAGGCCAGCATGAAGCCGCCAGCGGCGATTTCCCGCAAGACCAGCTCATTCAATCGGTCGAACACGCCCTGCCCCCGGTAAGCGGGCGAGGCGACGCCCGCTCCCACTTCGCAGATGGCCGGCCGCTCCTCGTGCAGGATGAGGGCGTTATGGGCGATCACCGCACCGTCCGGCAGCACGGCCACATAGGAACGCAGCTTGCCGGCCTCGTTCATGGAAGCGATGTAGTCGGGACGGTAAATCTGGTCGTTGATGTAGCTGTAGCGGTAGGCCTCGTACAGCAGCCGCACCACTTGGATGGCTTCGTCCGAACGCATGGCGCGGAATGTCGCCCCTTCGGCCGACTTGGGCTCCGCCTCCGTAGGCTTGGCCGTTTCCGGCGCCTGCGGCAGGGCAAGGCCGGCGGGCGCCCGCTTGAACAGTCGCAGTTCCTTGCCTTGCGCTCCCAACTGGTCGTACTGCTGGCGATCGGTCATTTCATGGATCAACAGCCATCCCAAGCCGCCGGCCGCCTGCTGTTCCTCGGCCGGATCGAAGGCGGCGATTTGGGCCGGATCGAAAGGGATGCCGCGATCGTGGATACGCAGTTCCATGCCGTCCGATTGATAATGGCATTCCAGGTCGAAGCTGGCCCGATCCGTCGGGGCATAGGCGTGCTGGATCACGTTAGCCGCCGCTTCTTCCGTCACCATTTCCCACTGGGTCAGGGCCGACTCGTCATAGGCGTAGCGGCTGGCGGCGGCGCGCACGAAGGCGGTGGCCACCGGCAACACGGCCAGGTCGTTGGGCAGGGTCAGGCGCAGCCGATTCCGCGGCCAGTCTAGGGCGTCGGTCATGAGCTCAGTTTTTCCTTCAACGTTTCGGCCAGGCGCAAAGCCATCGCCGCGATGGTCAAAGTCGGCGGCGACACGCCCACCGTGGGGAAGGTGGCCGCGCCCAGCAGGTAAAGATTGTCGTGGTTGTGGCAGCGCAAGTCGGCATCCACCACCGAGCTGGCGGGATCGTCGCCCATGCGCGCCGTGCCGGCGATGATGGACGTGTTCACCACGCCCTGCACTTCCGCCACCTCGGTGGCCCCCATGGCCTCCACCACTCGGCGCAGCCGCGCTTGCGAGCGGCGCAGGCCTTCCCGCGTGTAGTCGTCGATGCTCAAGCTGATGGTCGGGCGCGGCAGCCCCAGCGCGTCCCGCCGGTCGAAATCCAACGTCACGCGGTTGTTGGGGTTGGGCAACATTTCCGCCGAGCCGCCGATGGCCATTTCGCGGGACACCCGCTCCCGCAGGGCCTGGGCCAGCGCATCGCCGCGCAGCCCTTGCAAGGCCAGGGCGCTGGCCCGGTGAACCGGCCCGTTGTGGCCGTCGAAGCCGCTGTTGCTTAGGCCGGAGCCGACGGCGGCGAATTCCCGCCGCGTCGGGCCGTCGCGGAACTCCTTGAAGCCGCCGGTTTCGATAGGGCCGCGGCGGGGATAAAGCGGCTCCCGCGCCAAGGCGAAGAAGCCCGATTGCACATGCCCCATCAAATTTCGGCCGACCTGGTCGCTGCTGTTGGCCACGCCGTTGGGCGCCAGCTCGCTGCGCGACATCAGCAGCAATTTCGGCGTCTCGACGGCGTGGGCGGCCACGACGTAGAGGCTGCCGACAGCTTCGCCCCGGCTGCCGTCCGGACGCAAAAACTCCAACCGCCGGACGCGCCGCTCGCCGTCCAAGACCACCCGGTCCACCACGGCGTTGACTTCCACCCGGGCGCCGCCGGCCTCGGCGCGAGCCAGATGCACGGTGGCGTCGTATTTGGCCTGGATCGGGCAGATCGGCTGGCAGGTGCCGTTGCCGCAGCACGGCGGACGGTCATCGTAGAACACCGAATTGCGCGCCTGGGGATGGCTGCCCAGGGTCAGCCCGAACGGCTGGGCCGCCGCCGCGATTTGCCGGTCGGAATAAGTCAGCGGAATTTCCGGCAAGGGGAAATCGCTGGAGCGTTCCGGCCCGTTGGAACCGCCGCGGTCGCCGGCCACGCCCAGCTCCCGCTCCGCCCGCTCGTACCAAGGCGACAGGACGTCGGCCTCGAACGGCCAGTCCAAACCCACGCCGTAAGCGCTGCGCATGCGAAAGTCGTTGGGATACATGCGCGTCGCGGTGCCGCCGAAATGCCAAGTGGTGCCGCCCGCCACGCGCATATAAATTCCGCGAAACTTGGCCGGCCCTTTCTGCACGTAATAATCGTCCAATCGGGTTTCGTCGGGATAAGGCGCGTGGGCGGTGTTCTCGTAGGGGGACACCGACGATTTGGAACGGGAGTCGGCGAAGCGCCGCAGCGCCTCGTTGCGGTCGACGCGGGGCCCCGCTTCCAGCAGCAATACCTGGACGCCTTGGGCCACCAAGGTCGCGGCCAGCACCGAGCCGGCCACGCCGGAGCCGACGATCACCACGTCGGCGCGTAATGGATCGCTCATTGCGGCGCCTCCGCCCAATACCCGAAAGCTCCGCCGCAATAACCGGCGGGCTTGAGGAACGGCAGGGCTTTCCACGCCAGCGCGCCGGGATAGGAAATCAGCGTGTTGCCGACAAAGCCGCCGTGCCAGGCCGCCACGATGGCGTTGGCCGCGGCGTCAAGTCCGCGCTCGTGGATGGCGGCGGCCAGCCTGGCGCCGGAATAGCGCGCTGCCAGCGCCACCACCCGCGTCACGTCGTCGGCCAGGGGCGTTTGACTCAGGGCTTGGGCGATGGCCGCCGCCATTTTCGCGTCGGTGGCGTCGGGCCCGGCCAAGGCGGTGGAAGCCGCCGCGAAAGACGGCGCGCTGCGAGCGAACGCATCGAGGCTGGGCAAGGCCAGCAAAGCGGCGCTGGCGACCAAAAACCGGCGACGGCCGGCGGAGTCGATTTCGGGAACATGGGACATGGCGAAGCGAGCCTATTGTTTTCGTTGGTGGGGACCCGGCGGGGCATTATGTATAAATTGCCGGGTGGGGCTCAACCGTCGCGCGGCGTTAAGGCGGCCTCGGCCGGGAAACCGGCTAAAATAGCCGCAGCCGCTTCGCGGCCGTTCCCTCCGCTGATTCGCTGACTTCGAGACTACCGTGCGCGTCCTCATCGTTAAAACCTCGTCCCTGGGCGATTTGATCCACACGCTGCCCGCCGTAACCGACGCCGCCAAGGCCTTGCCGGGCATCCGTTTCGATTGGGTGGCGGAGGAGGCCTTTGCCGAGATTCCCGGTTGGCATCCGGCGGTGGACGACACCATTCCCATCGCCTTGCGCCGCTGGCGCAAAAATTGGCGGCAAACGCCCGCCGGCGCTGAATTGGCGGCATTTCGGCGGCGGCTGCGCGCGCGGGAATACGACCTGATTATCGACGCCCAGGGACTGCTGCTGAAAAGCGCGCTGCCGGCCCGCCTGGCCCGCGGCCCTAGCCACGGACTGGCGTGGGCATCGGCGCGGGAGCCGCTGGCGTCGCTGTTGTATCGGCACCGTCATCCGGTGCCCAAAGGCCAACACGCCATCGAAAGGGTGCGGCAACTGTTCGCCGCGGCGCTGGGTTACGTTTACGACCCCGCCGTACTGGATTACGGCCTGGATCGGCTCCGCTTCGCCGCGCCGGTGGCGGACAAGGATTACCTGGTGTTTTTGCACGGCACGTCCTGGCCCAGCAAGCGCTTGCCGACCGAACAGTGGATCGCCTTGGGACGCTTGGCGGCGGAACACGGACGCCGGGTGTACCTGCCCTGGGGCAGCGACGAAGAGAAAAAGGTGGCGGAAGCCATCGCGGCGGCCTGTTCCAACAGCCGCGTATTGCCCCGCCTAAACCTGACGCAGCTGGCCGGCCTGCTGGCGCAGTCGCACGGCGTCATCGGCGTGGATACGGGCCTGGCTCATTTGGGAGCGGCCCTGGGCGTGCCGGGCGTGGCCTTGTATACCGCCACATTCCCGGCGTTGACCGGCGCACGGGGCGTGCGCCAAAGCTGCATCGCGCTGGACGCCGGCGAAGAGCCGCCGTCCAGGGACACGCCGCATTTGCGGATACGGCGCTTGCCCGCGTTCGCGGCGGACGAAATCTGGCGCGCCGTGGCGGCGGGCTGAACCCGCGCCGCCTTAGCGCTTTTCCAGTTTGCGCACGCCGTTGGGGCCGCCCAGCAACACGACGTCGGCCGGACGCCAAGCGAACAAGCCGTTGGTGATCACACCGGGGATGTTGTTGATGGTCTGCTCCATTTCTTTGGGATTGAGAATGGTCAGATTGTGCACGTCGAGGATCACGTTGCCGTTGTCGGTGACGACGTTTTCGCGCCACACCGGCTGGCCGCCCAGCTTGACCAGTTCCCGCGCCACGTAGCTGCGCGACATGGGGATGACTTCCACCGGCAGGGGGAACTTGCCCAACACGTCGACCGCCTTGCTTTCGTCCGCGATGCAGATGAACTGACGGCTGGCCGCGCCGATGATTTTTTCACGGGTCAACGCGCCGCCGCCGCCTTTGAGCATCTGGAAGTGGGGATTCACTTCGTCGGCGCCGTCGATGTATACCTCCAGCGGGCCGGTATCGTTCAAATCCAGCACGGGAATGCCGACTTTCTTCAGGCGCTCGGTGGTCATGACCGAACTGGAAACGGCGCCTTCGATATCGCCTTTCACGTCGGCGAGGAAGTCGATCAAATGGTTTACCGTGGAGCCGGTGCCGATGCCGAGGACGGCGTGGCCTTTGGTATACTCAAGCGCGGCTTGCGCCACGAGTTTTTTCATTTCATCGGGGGTCATGGTCGTCTCACGGAGTTGTCGGTTAAAGAACTGAAAATCATAGCTTCCGGCCCGCTCTTTGTCATGTGGGCGAGCTGGTTGCGCCAGCCTTCGCTTTATGCCGAAGTCCGGCTTCCCTCGGCACCGGCCGGGACCGCCCCGCCGCCAGCAAACAAACATTACCGGCCCCTATGCACAAATACGTCGAAAAAATCCTGCGTGCCCGCGTTTACGATGTGGCGCGGGAAACGCCGCTGGATCGCGCGCGCCAGCTCTCCTTGCGCCTCGGCAACGAGGTCTACCTCAAGCGGGAAGATTTGCAGCCGGTCTTTTCCTTCAAGCTGCGCGGCGCTTACAACAAAATCGCCCAACTGGACGAAGCGGCGCGCCGACGCGGCGTGATCGCGGCCTCGGCCGGGAACCACGCCCAGGGTGTGGCCCTGTCGGCACAGAGGCTGGGCATCAAAGCCGTCATCGTCATGCCCTGCACCACGCCGGATATCAAAGTGAACGCGGTGCGAGGCTTCGGCGGAGAGAAAGTCGAGGTGGTACTGCACGGCGACTCCTACGACGATGCCTGCGAACATGCCAAGGGCCTGGCGGCGGACACCGGCATGGCGTTTGTCCACCCATACGACGACGCCGACGTGATCGCCGGCCAGGGCACCATCGCCATGGAGGTGCTGCGCCAGTGCGGGGGCGATATCCACGCCATTTTTGTGCCGGTCGGCGGCGGCGGCTTGATAGCGGGCATCGCCGCCTACGTGAAATTCGTGCGCCCGGAAATCCGCATTATCGGCGTGGAACCGGAGGACTCGGACTGCATGGCGCGGGCGCTGCACGCCAAGCGCCGCGTAACGCTCAAGCAGGTGGGCCTGTTCGCCGACGGCGTTGCGGTAAAGCAGGCGGGCGACGAGCCGTTCCGCGTCGCGCTGCAGTGCGTGGACGACATGGTGACGGTGAGCACCGACGAAATTTGCGCCGCCATCAAAGACATCTTCGACGATACCCGCTCCATCGCCGAACCCGCGGGCGCCTTGGGCGTGGCGGGCCTCAAGAAATACGCGGCGCGGCATAAACTCCAGGGCAAGCACCTCATCGCCATCGACAGCGGCGCCAATATGAACTTCGACCGCCTGCGCCACGTGGCCGAGCGCAGTCAAGTCGGAGAGAACAAGGAAATGTTGTTGGCGGTCACCATCCCAGAGCGACCCGGCAGCTTCCTCAAATTCTGCCAATTGCTGGGCCGACGCAGCATCACCGAATTCAACTATCGCTATTTCGATCCTCGGCAAGCGCGGGTATTCGTCGGCGTGGAGCTGCGCAACGGCGAAAACGACAGGGACGAGCTGTCCAAGCTGTTGCGCGTCGAAGGCTTCGAACTCACCGACTTAACGGGCAACGAACTGGCCAAGGAACACGTGCGCTACATGGTGGGCGGCCATGCCCCCCGCTTACTGGATGAAATGGTGTACAGCTTCGAGTTTCCCGAACGGCCGGGCGCGTTGCTGGAGTTCCTCAACGCCATGCAAGGGCGCTGGAACATCAGCCTGTTCCATTACCGCAATCACGGCGCCGCCTACGGCCGGGTGCTCATGGGAGTGCAAGTGGCGCAAGGCGAGCGCAAAACGTTCAAGGCGTTTATCGAACAATGCGGTTTCGCCTATCACGATGAGACGAAAAACCCGGCGTATCGCCTGTTTGCCGGAGGCAGCGAAACGGTCTAACAGGTTGGTGGCCGCGGTCCCGCGGCGGAAGGCTTGTGGCTTACTGAACCGCAGGCGAAAAACAAACGCCCCTGGCTACGGGAATAGCCAGGGGCGTTTGTTTTTGCTTTCCCCCTCCGGCACCGCCGCGCCCCCCCTTAAGGGAAGACGCGCGACGGTCTCGTCGGAGCGAAGGCGGGTGCGCTTAACCGCGGTTTTGCAGGTAGCGAGCAACGCCGGTCAAAGCGGCCGACGCTACGCTGGCGCCGGATTCTTCGCGCGCCTTCAAATAACGGGCAACGCCGGTGGCCGCTTCTACTGCACCGCCGGTTTGCGCCAAATAACGAGCCACGCCGGTGAGTTCGGAAGAACCGGCTTGCGCAACCGGAGCGCTGTAAGCGGGCGCTTCGGCGGAACGGGAGCGCTTGCTGCTCCAGAATATCAAGCCGCCCAGACCGACGATCACCAGCCCCAGCCAGTAATTTTGGGACATGGCGTCACTGCCCTGGCTTGCGGTCTTTTCCGCTACGGCGGAGGAAACTTCCTGCTTGGAGGCGGATTGCTGAGAGGATGCGGAGGACGCAGCCAGCGGAACGTGCTTATGGCTGGCGATGTAGTCGGCGTCTTGATACAGGACTTCCGGCTTGAAATCCTCTTGATTGTTGGTGGCAGCACCCGCCATGGAACTGGCCAGCAACAGCGCCGCAAATGAAGCTCTCATCAAATTATTCTGTTTCACGTCGTTCCCCTTCTGATTCGTAACTAGCGGATGAAGCCCCGGCCCACGGTCGGGCTGGGTGTGGGCTAAAGGCCTTTCCGGATTATAAGGGCTCGCCCCATCAAATGGAATATCCGACGCCAACGGGCGCCGGCGCTCGAATCCTGGGGCGTTCCGGTGAAAACGGCGCCCCTAGCACAGGAAGGCGCCGCATGCCCGTAGCGGGGGAGCCAGCAAACTAGTCGTTCATTTTGCGGGGCTTTGACGGGATAATAAAGGAATACCGCCTCAGGGCACGCATACTCGATATAAGTGGAGCGACTTTAATTTGGATACCATTACCACCCTCGCGAACATCGTGCTCCATCTGGATCACTATCTGACCGACATTGTCCAAGGTTATGGAACCTGGACGCTGGCGATCTTGTTCGCCATTGTATTCCTCGAAACCGGCGTGGTCGTGACGCCGTTTCTCCCCGGTGACTCATTACTGTTCGCCGCCGGTACGCTGGCAGGATTCGGTGCGCTGGATATTTGGGCGTTGGCGGGCGTATTGGCTAGCGCGGCCGTGACCGGAGATGCGCTGAATTATTGGATCGGGTCGAAAATCGGCCCCCATGCGTTTTCCGGCCGCTTTCGCTGGTTAAACCAGGAACATCTGCAACGCACTCACGATTTTTATGAAAAATACGGCGGCAAGGCCGTGGTGCTCGCGCGCTTCGTGCCCATCGTCCGTACCTTCGCCCCTTTTGTCGCGGGCATCGGCAGCATGAGCTACCGTCGTTTCGCATTTTTCAACATTTTCGGCGCGCTGCTGTGGTGCGTCGTGCTGCTCGGCGGCGGTTATTTCTTTGGCAACTTGCCTGCCGTTCGCGATCATTTCTCCTTAGTCGTCATTGGTATCATCATCGTGTCATTACTTCCTGTTGGTTATGAATTGCTCCGCGGTTGGCGCGCTAGCCGCGCGAAGGCGGCAGTATGAAGGTATTAGTCGTCGGCGGCGGCGGCCGCGAACACGCGCTGGCGTGGAAAGCCGCACAATCCCCAAAAGTTAGCCGAGTCTACGTCGCGCCGGGCAATGCCGGCACGGCGCTGGAACCCAAGCTGCAGAATGTCGCCATCCCGGCCGACGCTGTCGCGGAATTGCTGCGCTTCGCCCAAGACGAGGGAGTGGACTTGACCATCGTCGGCCCTGAGGCGCCGTTGGTCAAGGGCATCGTCGACGCCTTTCGCGCGGCGGGACAGCGCTGTTTCGGCCCCACCAAGCTGGCTGCTCAATTGGAAGGCTCCAAGGCCTTTTGCAAGGACTTTTTCGCCCGTCACCACATCCCAACGGCGGAATACCAAACCTTTACCGCCATCGACGAGGCGAAAGCCTACGTCAAAGCCAAGGGCACGCCCATCGTGATCAAGGCGGACGGCTTGGCGGCCGGTAAAGGCGTGGTCATCGCTCAAGCCGAACATGAGGCGTTTGCCGCGATCGACGATATGTTGTCCGGCAACGCCTTTGGCGATGCCGGACATCGCGTCGTTATCGAGGAATTTTTACTCGGCGAGGAAGCGAGCTTTATCGTGATGGCGGACGGGATACACGCGCTCCCAATGGCCACATCCCAAGACCATAAAGCGCGGGACGACGGCGATTTGGGTCCCAATACGGGGGGAATGGGGGCTTACTCCCCCGCCCCGGTTGTCACCCAGGCCATCCACGACCGCGTCATGGCCGAGGTCATCGAGCCGACCCTGCGGGGCATGGCGGCAGAAGGAGTTCCCTACACCGGATTCCTGTACGCCGGATTGATGATAGGTCCGGACGGCGCGCCCAAGGTATTGGAATTCAACTGCCGTTTCGGCGATCCCGAAACCCAGCCCATCATGATGCGACTGCGGAGCGACTTGGTGGAATTGTGCTCGGCCGCCATAGACCAGCGATTGAACGAAGTGAGCGCGGAATGGGACGCCCGGCCTGCCTTGGGCGTGGTATTGGCGGCGGAAGGATATCCCTACGATTATCCGAAAGGCGACGCCATCAAGGGCCTACAACATCCCGCTTTAGCCGCCGCGGACTTAAAGGTGTTTCACGCGGGCACCAGCACGGTTGAGAGCGATGTACTCACCGCCGGCGGACGCGTCTTGTGCGTAAGCGCCATGGGAGATTCCGTGGCGGAAGCCCAACGCCGAGCCTACGCCGCGATTGAACATATTCAATGGCCGCACCGGTACTTCCGCAAGGACATCGGCTGGCGCGCGGTAAGGCGGGAACAGGCGGTCTGAGGGGCTGGCCCGTCGGAGTTTTTGGGCTCCGGCGGGTTACGCGGGGGAGTGCGGCGATGCCGGGTTGAACGCGGCGCATAAAAAAACCCGACCTTGAGGGGTCGGGTTTAGGGTTTAAGAGCCTGGCGGTGTCCTACTTTCACATGGATTTAACCACACTATCATCGGCGCTAAGCGGTTTCACTTCCGAGGTCGGGATGGGATCGGGTGGTTCCCGCTTGCTATGGCCACCAGGCAAAAGGGTTTAGGCCTTTAGCCTGAATTCTTTGGAAAGCCACCGGCTTGGCCGGACTATTTAGGGCTTCCAATTCTGGAAAGTTGTACGTTGTTCGCGACATGTCCCAAACGCATTGGGTGTTATATGGTCAAGCCTCACGGGCAATTAGTACACGTTAGCTGCATGCATTACTGCACTTCCACATCGTGCCTATCAACGTCGTGGTCTTCGACGGCCCTTCAGGGGGGTCAAGCCCCCAGGGAGATCTCATCTTGGGAGGGGCTTCCCGCTTAGATGCTTTCAGCGGTTATCCCGTCCGAACTTAGCTACCCGGCAGTGCCACTGGCGTGACAACCGGAACACCAGAGGTTCGTCCACTCCGGTCCTCTCGTACTAGGAGCAGCTTCCCTCAAATCTCCAACGCCCACGGCAGATAGGGACCGAACTGTCTCACGACGTTCTGAACCCAGCTCGCGTACCACTTTAAATGGCGAACAGCCATACCCTTGGGACCGGCTACAGCCCCAGGATGTGATGAGCCGACATCGAGGTGCCAAACACCGCCGTCGATATGAACTCTTGGGCGGTATCAGCCTGTTATCCCCGGAGTACCTTTTATCCGTTGAGCGATGGCCCTTCCATACAGAACCACCGGATCACTAAGACCTACTTTCGTACCTGCTCGTCGTGTCTGACTCGCAGTCAAGCGTGCTTTTGCCTTTACACTCATTGCATGATTTCCGACCATGCTGAGCACACCTTCGTGCTCCTCCGTTACTCTTTGGGAGGAGACCGCCCCAGTCAAACTACCCACCATGCACTGTCCCCAACCCGGATTACGGGTCTAGGTTAGAACTTCAAATAGGCCAGGGTGGTATTTCAAGGTTGGCTCCACGCAAACTGGCGTTCACGCTTCAAAGCCTCCCACCTATCCTACACAGGCCGATTCAAAGTCCAGTGCAAAGCTATAGTAAAGGTTCACGGGGTCTTTCCGTCTTGCCGCGGGTACACTGCATCTTCACAGCGATTTCAATTTCACTGAGTCTCGGGTGGAGACAGCGCCGCCATCGTTACGCCATTCGTGCAGGTCGGAACTTACCCGACAAGGAATTTCGCTACCTTAGGACCGTTATAGTTACGGCCGCCGTTTACCGGGGCTTCGATCAAGAGCTTCGCCTTGCGGCTGACCCCATCAATTAACCTTCCGGCACCGGGCAGGCGTCACACCCTATACGTCCACTTTCGTGTTTGCAGAGTGCTGTGTTTTTGTTAAACAGTCGCAGCGGCCTGGTCACTGCAACCCTCTTCC